>NZ_JBAFSM010000005.1:0-147131 GCF_036688125.1 Pannus brasiliensis CCIBt3594
CATAAGCGCTCGTTTCCGGGCTAAATTCCGCTTGAGGTTCTAGGGTCTCGCTGTCTTGGAATCCGTCGAAAGTCCCGAACGCTTCCGTTTCGTCGCTCGTTTCCTCGAATCCTCCGAAACCTTCATAAGCGCTCGTTTCCGGGCTAAATTCAGCCGCGGGGGGCTGAATTACTGTCATTTCCCCGAAGCCGCTCATGTCGGCCGCGCTTTCTTCATACTCCGAAAAATTTCCGAACGCTTCCGTTTCGTCGCTTGTTTCCTCGAATCTTCCGAAAGTCGCGAACGCTTCCGTTTCGGGTTGAAAATTCTCGATCGACGCGTCCGGGGTTTCCGGGTGTAGGCTTTCTAGAAAATCGAGTTCCGGTAACGATTCTTCCTCGTCCGATAATTCCGGCACCGGGGGGGAAAACTCTTCCCAACGGCTGGTATCGACGGGAATTTCACCGAATTCATCTCTAGGAGTATCGGGAAGATCGTCCCACGGTTCCGCGAATTGGGGCGCTCTTCCCTCCTCTTCTAGAAAAGGTGATTCATCTTCATCGACGAAAGCGGACGCGGTATCCTGCCATTCTCCTTCCGGACTCGAATAGTCCTGTTGGAAAGTTTCGACTTCCGGGGGATAACCCCCCGCGGTCTCCAGCGGCTGGAATTGTTGAGCCTGATGCGCTTCTTCTAGCTGACGTTCGTATTCTCGCCGCAATTCCTCGATTCTGGCTTCATAACTCGCTTCCAGATCTTCGGACGGTGCGGAATCCGTCATTTCCTGCAAATTGAATCGCGTTTCGTCTAGCTCTCGCTGGAGTTTGGCGACTTCCTCTCGATAGGTTCCCTCGATGCCGCGGATACGAGCTTCCGACTCGCGGCGCGACTGTTCCAGTCGTCCTTTCGTGTCTTGTAGCTCGGATTCGGTTTCATCTAGGGCTGAACGGGCTTTGTCGAATTGTTTTGTTAACTCGGTGATTTTTCCTTGTTTTAGAGCGTATAACACTCCCCCACCGATCGCCCCGCCACCGACGAAGCCGATCAAAATATCCCCGATATTCATTATGGGATTCCTCCTATAAGGAAATTTACTTTTAATATGCCCGGAACCGGCTGGTAACTATCAAGGGGCTATCGAGGTTCCCGTTTTCCGAGAGTCGTCCGGAACCCTTATCCTATCGATAATCCCGCTATTTCTCCCGATCGATCGCCGCCGCGCGCGAAAATTAGTAACGTTATTATCAAGAAATGTTGACGATTTTTACGGGTTACTTTTCCACTCACCGTAAGCTTCATAAACGCCGCGCACGTTATACCAGTTGAGAAAAACGCGGGCGATCTCTAGCGCGAGTTGCGGCTTCCCCCGATCGATCAACCATTGTAGGAGAGGGGCCATCGTCCTCTCGTTGAGCGTTCCGCCGATCGACAGCAATCCCCACAATAGTCGGTGTATCCAGGTCATCTGGATCATCATCCGCACTTCCCAGGTGGGATGTTTTCGATAGAACAACACCCCCATCCGTCCCCGTTGGATTTCCTTATCGATCAGGTTAGGAATCTGTGACAGCGCGAAAGGGGGATGCCAATGGTAGCCGACGGCCTCCGGGCATTTGATCAACTTCAGCCCCAATTTTTTCAAGCGTACCCCTAACTCCAGATCTTCCCAGCCGTAAAGTTGAAAACCGGTGTCGAATAATCCCGCCTCGATCAGCCATTTTCGCGCGATCGCCACGTTCCCCGTCGCGAAATACGCGGCGGAAAAATCGGTAATTTTGTAGGGTTCGGAGGTGGGACTCTCGAAATTACACGTATTGATCACCGCGCCGTAGGTGAACAGTCGATCGCTCCCGAGTTTCCGTTCCCCCTCAACGAGCGCGTCCGCGTGCGCTTGCAAAAAATTCTCCGTGACGACGAGATCGCTATCGATAAAAATAATCGTCTCTCCCAGCGCTTTCTCGACTCCTAGATTGCGCGCGATCGCCGGGCCGCCGTGATCCTGTTCGAGAACGCGAACGTGTGGCAGGGATTCCTTGCGATCGTACAACCATTCCAGCGTTCCGTCGGTGGAACCGTCATCGACGACGACGATCTCGTATTTTTCCACCTTATTATCCGTGAAACGCTGGTTTTCTAGGGCGAGCAGGCATTTTTTCAGGATCGGTTCGCGGTTGTAGGTGGGAATGACAACGCTGATAAACACGAGGGTTCGGGGGTCGAGATTACGGTTTTTAGCTTAGCCGATTTCTTGCAGTAATTGACGGATCGTGTCGGCATCGCGCGCGTCGGGTAGTAAGGCGAGGTAGAAGCCGAGGTCTTGTTTTGCCCGATCGAGTTGTCCCGATCGATAAAAGAGTAACCCGCGATCGCGCAGTTCGATCGGGTGGTTGGGAATCAACAACAACAGGAGATCGATCGTCTGGATCGTTTTCTCCCAGCGCTGACGGTTGAGAAAAATATACTTCAAATTCGTCAGCATTCGCACGAGAATTTGATGATTGGTGACGGTCGCGAGAAAATGCGCCTCTAATTTCACCGGTTGCTGATAGATCTGGCTTAATCTTTCCTGACAATCCTCCTCGAATAAAATTTCCCCGCGATGGAACGGATCGACGAAAATAGCCACCTCGTCGAAGTTGGGACGGATAATAAAATGCCCCGGTAAACCGACTCCCACCATCGGGAAGTCGAGACGTTTGGCGATTTCCAGATAGACGATCGAGAGGGTGAGGGGGATTCCCGTCCGGCGATCGATCACGTCATTGAGATAGCTATTACCCGGATCGTAATAGTCTTGCGTGTTGCCGGAAAATTGCAATTCCTCGAAGAGATATTCATTGATCGTTTGAATGACTTTGAGCGGGTATCGGGTTGCCGGAAGACGTTCGCGCACCTCTTCCGCCATGCGATCGAGCCGGTGCAGGTAGGGTTCGATCGCCAGTCGCGGATACTCGAATCGGGCGATCTGTAAAGCGGCCCGGGCTAGATCGATATCGGGATCGGGATACTGGATCTCCCGCGCGAAGGCTTGATACAACAGATCGGGGGTCATTCGGGCAACCTAGGAAACCGGCACATTTACCTATTCTAGTCGATCGCCTCCCCCGACGTGTCTTTGATAGAATCGGAAAAAATCCATAACGGGGGTTCTGTATGTCGGGAACACTGAAAATTATCGCTTTCGCCGGGAGCGCGCGGGAGGGATCGTTTAATAAAAAACTGGTGAAACTCGCCGCTAGGGGAGCCTCTTCCGAGGGTTTGGAAGTCACCTATCTCGATTTTCGCGAGTTACCGTTACCCCTGTTCGATGAAGATCTAGAATCGCGCGAGGGCCTACCGGAAAATGTCTTGAAATTAAAATCTCTACTCAAAGAACATCAGGGATTTTTAATTTCCTGTCCCGAATACAACAGTTCGATCACGCCGTTACTCAAAAACGCCATCGATTGGGCCTCCCGTCCCGCTCCCGATGAACCCGGTCTCGCCTGTTTCCGCGATAAGGTGGCCGCGTTGACGGCCGCGTCTCCCGGGGGATTGGGCGGTTTGCGGGGACTGGTTCACGTCCGCGCCATCCTGGAAAATATCGGCGTTTTCGTGATTCCCGACCAGAAAGCGATCCCCGGCGCTCACGAGGCTTTCGATGAAAAGGGAGATTTAAAAGACTGGAAACAGCAGGAAGCGATTCTAGCGATCGGCGCGAAATTAGCCCGCACGGTCAAGAAATTACACGCTTAAGGGGGGAATAGTGATTGGCGACTCCATTAGCCTGTAGAATCGGGAAAAATCGCCCGCGAAGTTATCCCGCTCGACGTTATCGACGGCCACTTCTCGATCGAGATATCTTTACTTAATTCTTTTCTTGCCATCCGTCGGCGGACGTAAATGAATGGCGGGATCTTGCGCGACCCAACCGACGGGAGTTTTCAGACGAACCTCGAAATGCAGGTGCGGTTCGGGAATATCCGGTTGTCCCGTCGTGCCGACCGTACCGATTTCCTCTCCCATCCGCACGCGCTCATCGACCCGCACCCGTACCGTCTGCAAGTGCGCGTAACGGGTTTGACGATTTCCCGAATGGCTGATAATCACCAGATTCCCGTAGGTTCCCTCCTGTCCCGCGAAAATCACCAAACCGTCATCGGCCGCGAGAACGGGGGTCCCGATATCGGCGAGAAAATCGATACCGCTATGAAATAATCCTTTCTGTTCGGTTTGGTTTTTCTGCCAGCCGTAGCCGAGTCCGATTTTAGCGGGGAAAGATAGGGGATAGCCGGCCAACCCGATATAATCCGATCGCCGGCTCGTGGCCGGCCAACTCGTACCGGGGATGAAAACCACGCTAGGAGAACGGGTACAACCGTTCAACTCGAAGAGGATATCGGCGCGAATCCCGTAAGCTCCCTCTAGATCCCGCCAGGTGGAACCCTTGGGCGCCTCCACCCGTATCCCGTCCATCGGGGGAATCAGAATTTCCTGTCCGACGGGAGCCTGACCGTTTTTGAGAATAGTGGGATTGAGTTTAATCAGGGTATTGGGATTTAAGGCGTATTTTCCGGCGATCGAGGCGATCGTCTCCCCTTTTTGAATTTTATGACGCTCTAGGCGCGAGAGAACCGGCGCGGCGCACACGTTCCCGGATTGAGCGAGAAGAGGCTCGCTACAGACGGACAGGACGAGCGCGGCGATGAATAGTCTCGAAAAAGGGTTTCTCGGTATCCTCACGTTGACAAGCTCGTGACTGAGCGGTTTGGTTTCTTCTGTTTCCTGTCGATCGTCCTCTATAATACCCGCAGAATGCTGGGGATACTGTGGATCGCGTCCAGGGAATCGATCGCCCGTAACGCTTCCCGGAAATTGCCCTCGCGCACGTTATGGGTGACGACAACGATCTCGGCCAGACCACCCTGAAAACCGATCTGTACCACCGATTCTAAACTGACCGAATGATCGCCGAAAGCGGTTCCCAAGTGACCGATCACCCCCGGCACATCCTCGCAGAGAAAACGGGCGTAAAAACGGCTATATAATTCCTCGATCGGGGCGATCTGACAGTAATGTTGGTGGGTACAGCTTAACAACGGGTCGAGCGTCGCCGTTTTACCGCTACTTTGCAAAATTCCGACGATATTCATCACGTCCGACACCACCGCGCTGGCCGTCGGTCCCGATCCCGCGCCGGGCCCGTAAAACATCACCTGTCCCAACGGTTCCCCCTCGACGAGAATGGCGTTATAAACCCCGTTAATGTTGGCGAGGGGATGGGTTTTCGGCAGTAAGGTCGGGTGAACGCGCAATTCTAGGGTATCGGAATCGTCTTCTACACTATCTTTGGCGATCGCTAATAATTTGATGACGAATCCCAGTCGATCGGCGTAGGTGATATCGACCGCGCTGATCTTTCGGATGCCCTCGCAGTAGACATCTTCCCGTTTCACCCGTCCCCCGAATCCCAACGAGGCGAGAATGGCGATCTTATCGGCCGCGTCGAGTCCGTCCACGTCCGCGGTCGGATCGGCTTCCGCGTAGCCCAATTTCTGCGCGACCGCGAGGACTTCCGCGAAATCCGCGCCTTTCTGGGTCATTTCGGTAAGGATATAGTTGGTCGTGCCGTTGACGATGCCGAGAATGCTGGTGATGCGGTTCGCGCCGAGGGATTGTTTCAGGGGTTTGATCACCGGGATTCCGCCGCCGACGGAGGCTTCTAGGAGGACGTACACGCCTTTCTCGTTAGCTCTGGCGTAGATTTCGTCGCCGAAACGGGCGATAACAGCTTTATTGGCGGTAACGACGTGTTTTCCGTGCTCGATCGCTTCCAGAATCAGCGATCGAGCCGGTTCCAATCCCCCCAGTAACTCGACGACGATATCGATCTCCGGGTCGCGGACGATCGATTCGAGGTCGGTGGTGAGTAGGTGCGGGGGGAGGTCTACGTCTCGGGGTCTGTCGATCGATCGCACCCCCACCCGATGGATCTCGATTTCCCCGACCACGGGATGCCGACCGACCGGATCGAGCAGTATCTTCGCCGCTCCCGTCCCCACGACCCCTAAACCGAGTAAGCCAATCTTGAACGCCACGATAGTTATTCCCTCGCTATTCCCTTTCCCAATCTAGTCGAAACCCGTCCCCCGAGACAAGATATCCAATCTTTTCTAAAAAACCGTGTTACAAAAGGACAAAATATTTCCCTTTTGTGCTATGTCCTCCTTATCTCCCTTCCCCAGCATTCAAACCCCCCTACCCGGGCCGAAAGCCAAGGCGCCGATCGATCGAGATCGCGCCGTCACCTCCCCGTCCTATACCCGCGATTACCCGCTAGTGGTCGCGAGGGGGGAAGGCTGTTCGATCGAGGACGTGGACGGTAATATCTTTCTCGATATGACCGCCGGGATCGCCGTTACCGCTACCGGTCACTGTCACCCCGCGGTCGTCCGGGCGATCCAAGAGCAAGCGGGTCAACTTATCCATATGTCGGGGACGGATTTCTATGACGCGCCGATGGTGGAGTTAGCGGAAAGATTGGCGGGTCACGCCCCGATCGAGGGTGAAGCGAGAGTATTTTTCACTAATTCTGGAGCGGAATCGAACGAGGGAGCGATTAAACTGGTGCCCGATCGATCGGGAGATAGGGAGTGGGGAGATGGAGATCCCCGATAGAGAGGAGCTAGTTTCGGGAAAAAATGGAGAGTTTCGAGCAATTTACTCCTCTACTCCCTACTGCCTACCCCCTACTCCCTACTCTCTTCCCTCCTGCCTCCTAACTCCTGACTCTTCTCTACCGTAAGGCTTCAAAATAATCGCGGATCTGTTCCCGTCGGCGCGGTTGGCGTAGTTTTTGCAGGGCTTTGGCCTCGATCTGGCGGACGCGCTCGCGGGAGAGTTCTAGGGTGCGGCCGATATCGGCCAAAGAATAGGATTTCCCGTCGAGGAAACCGTAGCGCAGTTCGATCACTTCCCGTTCGCGGGTGGTGAGCGCTTCGAGTAGCTGTTGCACGTCTTTCTGGAGGGCTTCGTAAGCTAGATGATGTTCGGGAGAGACTTCTTCCGTTTCTAGCAGATCGAGTAATTCGGTATCTTTTTCTTTGCCGACTTTAATTTCTAGGGATACCGACCGGGGAATCCGGAGAAGAATCTCGCGGACTCCCTCGGGGGTCATTTCTAGTTCTCGCGCGATTTCCTCGATCGAGGCGGTCCGTCCGCGACTCTGGGAGATCTCGCGCTGAATTTTCTTGATTTTATTGAGTTTTTCCGTGATGTGGACGGGAAGACGGATAATTCGGCTCTGGGTGGCGATCGAGCGGGTGATTCCCTGACGAATCCACCAATAGGCGTAGGTGCTGAAGCGATAGCCCTTGGTCGGGTCGAATTTCTCGACGGCCCGCTCCAGTCCGAGGGTTCCCTCTTGAATGAGATCGAGTAGTTCTAACCCGCGATTTTGATACTTTTTGGCGACCGATACCACCAGACGCAGGTTCGCCTTGATCATGTGTTCTTTGGCGCGAGTACCGAGGGCGATCGCCTGTTCCAGTTCGGCGACTTCTATCGCCGCGATCTCGGCCCAGCGCTGTTTTCCGGAGGCTAACGCCGTTTTTAGCTCGCCGACGCTTTTCCCGGCCTCGCGGGCCCAGTTTTCCAGGGTGGGACGGTGGGAGAGTCGGGCGGTTAACCGATCGCACAGTTCGATCAATCGGACGAATTCCCGTAAGCGCCCGTCACCGTCGTGAACCGCCATATCCCGCGTCTCGATCAGAGAAACATGGCGCTGTACTTGCCGCGCCTTTTGTACCTCTTCATCTTTTTTGAGCAGGGGAACCCGACCGATATCCTGTAGGTACAAACGAACTAGATCGGTGGTCATTGCTGGAGGCTGTACCGTCTCGGACTCGGACAAGAGAAGGTCGAGATCGGGATCGAGGGTATTCGGTTCCCCGTCGCTCTCGACGGGAGCGGGAGAGCGAGGAACGGAGGCGGTGGATTCGGGAGCGACTCGGTGGGATTCTACTGGCATAGCGATTTCTGGGCGGACAACGGGATCGGAATTTAAAGCTTCTACGAGCCGATTCTTTACTGCTATTGTTCCCACTTTCCCGAGAGAAATCATCGTGGATAGATATTTTTTTTACTAGGGAAAATTACCGAATGGATCGTCGAGATAGCCTGAAAATTACGAGGAATACTGAGAGGAATTTACTATCTTCCGGGGAATTTCCATCTTTTACGGGAAATCCCCCACTCGATCGAGCGAGAGATTTCCGACAATTTTCGTTACATACAGAAAAAAACAACGGGGAAAAAACGCTAGATCGAGGCCCGGAAAACGCTCTAGGTTCACCCGCGAGCGCGCGAACGGAGCGATAGGAAACCGAGAGTCCCGAGTGCGAGGAGACCGAAACTCGCCCCCGGTTCGGGAACGGAGGTATCGAGCGTGGAGGGGCTGGAAGTTCCTAGAGCGGTCGAACCCGAGGCAATCGAGTTGGTAGCGAGATTCGCGCCGATCGTCGTGTTGATCCAGTCCGTGAAAGAAGCTACCCTGGTGTAGCCGGATAAATCCCCGTAACTGCTGTTGGCCGTACCATCATAGCGACCCCAGCCGAAAGAAGTAATCCCCGTCAGGATATTGCCGATAAATAAGCCGCCACCACTATCTCCAGGCGCCGCATCCCCCTCGTAAGCGAGGGCTGTCCCCCCGATTCGATTGTTTTGATTGTTCGTGTTGAGCGGATTATCAAAATCTGTCAGAAGGATAGCGCCCGATAGGTTAAAAAAACTATTGTAGTTATCCCTGCCGTTACCGTAGGCATCGATCGAGTTTTGGATCGCGTGTTTGAAGCCGGCAGAGCCGGTCGCCCCGGTTAGTCCGTTGCCGGTTCTGCCGAAACCCACTAGAGTCGAGGTTCGGCCGATTTCCGACCCGTAGGCCGCGGTCCATAGGGTGGGAAAAGCGGACAGGATCGTCGTGGAGATCGGGCTACCGAGCTTGAGGAGGGCGATATCGTTTCCCGCGCCGAGATTGCTAGAATTCCAATTCGGATGCACGAACTTGGCCGCGCCGGTGAAACTGGCGCTCCCCAGGGTGAACGTGTACCCTCCAGGCGACACGCTGGTATTATCCAGACAGTGAGCGGCGGTTAGCACCCAACTCGCGTTAATCGCCGTTCCCGAACAAAGATAACCGGACCAGGTTAATTTACCGACATTGTTAAAAACATTCTGATAGCCGCCGCCGGTAGAAGACAGAAAATAGTTATCGTATTGCGTGTAAGTCATGCCGTCTCGGATAACCGAGGCGGTAGACGGGTTCGCTAAAGCGGCTAATACCCCCGCGATCATTAGGGGATAAGCGGATAGTTTCGAGATTCGAGATGGTTTCATTGTTAATAGGCCAGTTATTAAACGGCAAGCGAATCCCTCGATGGCCGGGAAACGGAACCGGAAAAACACCGAGGTGGCGGGTCGAACGAGCGATCGTCGTGAAAACGTCAAGAGACGCTCGCTAGACTTTTCTCGCGGTTTCCAGTAGAAAGAAGTTTCAGAAGCTCTGTACTCGCTAAACCGGAAACCGATCTAGGGAATTGTAAAATTACGGCCGATCGAATTCCTTCCGTGAAAACACGGAAAGAAACGTTTTTAGGACTATTCGGCGCGGCATGGGGGCGCGGATTACTACGCTAAAAATGTCGAGATAATTTAGAACTTTTCCCAATAGATGGCGTGACTTTTCGCTCTCGCGGGCAAGAGTATAGCGTAAAAATGCCGCTCTTGTCAGGGCGGAACCCCCGATCGTTCTAGGGGCGAACCCGATCGAGATATCGTTCGATCGATCCCAGTTTATCCCGAACTTTTCCTTCTCGTAAAAGAGTTCGCGCCCGCTCGAACGCGCTCGGTAAATCCGCGCTCACCCCGCAACGCCAGAGATAAAATCCCCCGTTTAAAATTACCGCGTCGGTTAATTCGTTTTCCCCGGATTCGATCACTGCTTTTAATTGTCGGAAAAGCGTTTCCGGGGAGTCGAGTTCCGGGTCGCCCGATCGAAAGTTATAGTCGCGAGGGTGTAACAGAAATCGATCGAAAGAACCGGGTTCGATCGGATTTCCGAGACCGATAATCGCGGTTCGACTACCGGCGAGATCGCAACTTCCCTCCAATCCCTTGACGGTGGTGAAATGATGGATACCGCGCGAGGCTAACGTTTCTCGAAAACGCTCCTCGGTGGGGGGATGCACGAACCCGGCGATCTGATGGATATTTCCCGCGAAGGGCGACCAGATCAATTCTACGGTCGCTAACGGGGGTCGTTTGCCGATCTGCTCGCGATAGGGAACGAGAGATTGTACCGCGGGAAAATGTTTCGGGATGTAGAGGAAAGTCAAACCGGTTTCCAATAAACAATCCCGTACCCCGTCGAGGGAAAGTTTTGTGAAATCCAATCCCAGACCGCGCCAGATTTCCGCGAGGGAAATGCCGTATTTCGTGGGCATCCGATCGCCCCCGTGGAGGACGACGGGAACCCCTTGGGCCGCGAGAAGTAACGCCGTGACGGGCATAACCGGGGCCGTCCGCGAGCGCCCGTCGTAGGGATTGCCGAAAACGGTGACGGGATAGGCGAAAGCCGAGGGCTCGATCGACAGTTTCGGCCCGAACGCGTCGTAAGCGTCGAGGATGCCCGCGAGTTCCTCCGAAGTGGGACGCTTGATCCGGTGGGCGATCAGAAAAGCGCCGATCTGCGCCGGGGTCGCCTCTCCGGTCAGCATCAATCGGGTGGCGAGTTCCGCTTGCGATCGGGTGAGATTTTTTCCGGTATGAACCCCGCTACCGATCGATTTCAGTAATTCTCTAAAAGTATCGCTCATCTGGATTAGGAATTTCTGGATTACAACGGGGTTAGCGTTTTTGAATTACGGTCAATTCTAGCCCTTTAACGAGGCGGTTTCCAGGGCCGTGGCGGTAGAACAGGTCATCTGACGCACCAATCGGCAGAAATGTTCGATCGGCGGAATTTGCAGGCGATCGTTAGTCGTTACCAGCACGACCTGACGGGTGGGACGCTCGTTCAGTTTACCATTCGATAGGAGAGATCCGAAACCGTTATCGGGTCGGGAGATCGGGCGGATCGCCAGACTAGAATCCCCGCGGGCATCGTGCAGGGCCGATCGGGGCAGGAGGGCGATCAGATTTCCCTGACGGACCACCCCGCGGAACGCGTCGAGGGTATTCAGTTCCATCGCCGTTTTCAGGGTCGCGTCCTGCCGGGAAAACCATTCCTGTACCAATCTCTGCATCCCGTAGCCATCTTTAAACACCACCTGCGGGTAACGGATCAATTCGGGCCAGGGGATTTCCTCGTAGCGGGCCAGGGGATGATCGACGGCGAGAAGCACCTCGATCTCCTCCTCGTATAGTACCTCGACCACCATCTCCGGACTAGAGGTTAAGAATCGATTATTCATGACCAGCGCGATATCCACCAGCCCGTCCCGGAGAACTTTCAAGGCTCGATCGCTTCCCAGCGCCGTTACCCGTAATTGTACCTCCGGATAATCGGTACAGAATTTCTGCAAAATCGGCGGTAAATAGTGGGCGCAGACCGAATGAATCGCCGCCACGCACAATTCCGGCTGTTTTCCCGCCCGCAAGTCCGCGAGTTCCTGATGGATATTCGTCCATTCCGAACAGATACGCTTGGCGCGGGGCAGTAATTTCTCCCCGGCGATCGTCAACTTCGCCCGCGCGGTGCGATGGAACAGGGGTAAACCGAGATCGGTTTCCAACGATTGGATCTGTCGGCTGATCGTCGATTGAGTGACCCCGCACTGTTGGGCGGCCTGACCGAAATTGCCCGTATCGGCTACCGCTAAAAACGCCTGCAACTGCTCGATCCGCATTCTCGCTCGCTGTAATTCCTTCGTGTCATGATTTCATGAAGATAACGGATATTATCGCCGCGTTAATGTAGAAATTGATACCGACGGGGATTTTTTTGGAGGCGGGAGGGTAGGGAGTAGGGAGTAGGGTTTTCTTTCCCTGTTGTGTGAGAAACAGAGTTTTCGGTTTGATACAGATCGACAGGATAGCGATCTCCCCATCTCCCGACACCCGACCCCCTATCGGGGAAAATTAGCACTCCTCGCGTAAGAGTGCTAAATTGACTAATGGAGTCCCCAATCAAAAATCGAACTATGGCGAAAATTATTGCATTCAGAGACGATTCCCGACGGGCGCTAGAGAGAGGCGTGAACGCCCTAGCGGACGCGGTGAAGATCACCCTCGGGCCGAAAGGTCGGAACGTGCTGTTAGAGAAGAAATACGGCGCGCCGCAGATCGTCAATGACGGGATCACCGTCGCCAAAGAAATCGAATTAAGCGATCCTCTCGAAAATACCGGGGCGAGACTGATCCAGGAAGTGGCCTCGAAAACCAAAGATCTCGCGGGAGACGGTACGACCACCGCGACCGTGATCGCCCAGGCTTTAGTGAAAGAAGGCTTGAAAAACGTCACCGCGGGCGCGAATCCCGTCGCTTTAAAGCGGGGATTGGATAAAACGATCGCCTATCTAGTGGAAGAGATCGCCAAAGTCGCGAAACCGATCGAGGGAGAAGCGATCGCCCAAGTCGCGACCGTTTCCTCCGGCAACGACGAGGAAGTCGGACAGATGATCGCCGAGGCGATGGATCGCGTCACCACCGACGGGGTGATCACCGTCGAGGAATCGAAATCCCTCACCACCGAACTGGAAGTGGTCGAGGGGATGCAGATCGATCGGGGCTATATCTCCCCCTACTTCATCACCGATCAAGAAAGACAGATCGCCGAGTACGAGAATCCGTTAATCCTGATCACCGACAAAAAGATTAGCTCGATCGCCGATCTCGTTCCCGTCCTCGAAACCGTCGCCCGTCTCGGTCGCGCGCTGTTAATCATCGCCGAGGACGTGGAAGGGGAAGCCCTCGCCACCCTAGTCGTCAACAAAGCCCGCGGCGTGTTAAACGTGGTCGCCATCAAAGCCCCCAGTTTCGGCGAACGTCGCAAAGCCGTACTACAGGATATCGCCATTCTCACCGGCGGCCGTCTCGTTTCCGAAGAAGTCGGCTTAAGTCTTGACACGGTGACGGTGGATATGCTAGGGCAGGCCACAAAAATCACCCTGGAGAAAGACAACACGATCATCGTCGCCACCAGCGACAGCAAAAATAAAGCCGACGTGCAGAAACGTCTCGGCCAACTGAAAAAACAGCTAGAAGAAACCGATTCCGAGTTCGATAAGGAAAAATTACAGGAACGTATCGCCAAACTCGCCGGCGGTGTGGCCGTGATTAAAGTCGGCGCGGCGACCGAAACCGAACTCAAGGATCGCAAACTCCGCATCGAGGACGCGCTGAACGCGACCAAAGCGGCGGTAGAGGAAGGAATCGTCCCCGGTGGCGGTACGACGCTGATTCACCTCGCCTCGAAAGTGGCCGATTTTAAATCTTCCCTCGCCAACGACGAGGAAAAAGTGGCCGCCGATATCGTCGCCAAAGCCCTCGAAGCGCCCCTGCGTCAGTTAGCCAATAACGCGGGCGCGGAAGGCGATGTTATCGTGGAAGGCGTTCGATCGACCGACTTCGCCATCGGTTACAATGCCCTCACCGGCGCCTACGAGGATCTGATCGCGGCCGGCATTATCGACCCCGCGAAAGTGGTTCGTTCCGCCCTACAGAACGCCGCATCGATCGCCGGTATGGTATTAACCACCGAGGCGTTAGTGGTCGAGAAACCCGTCAAAGAATCCCCCGCGCCCGATATGGGCGGCATGGGCGGCATGGGTGGCATGGGCGGCATGGGTGGCATGGGCGGCATGGGCATGATGTAATCTCGCCGTCAGCTATCCGCTAAAATTCCCGGATAGGAAGCGGATAGAGCTTGACCCGACCTGATACAATCCAAATAACCCGTAAAGGGGGGGATTATCCCTCCCTTTGTTATTAGGAATTTGTCGTTTCTTTCTATGAATCCCCTATTCATTCCCGATTCTCCTACCGGTGAATATCGCTGTCTTCGTGATTTGAATCTTTACAATTCTCCCGCCTGTCGGGAATTAGCCACCCAAGCGGCGGCGGGAAGGCACTTACAGATTGTTTCCCCCGAAGTCGTGGACGATGGGGTACGGGTTCAATTACGCGAGGACGGGTATCTCGCTTGGTTGTCCGTAGAGGACATAGAAGCGATCGAACCTTCTCCCGTTCCCTATCAAGCGATTCCCGTATCCCGCGCCGAAATTGAAGAACGGATTCCCGATATTATCGCGTTCACCGAATCGGCGCGAAACACCCCCAATCATTATCTCTGGGGCGGAACCCTCGCGCCGAATTACGATTGTTCGGGATTGATGCAGGCCGCTTTTTCCGCGTCGGGCATCTGGATACCTCGGGACTCGTACCAGCAGGAAGCTTTTTGTCAGACAATACACCGCGAGGAACTGCAACCGGGCGATCTGATTTTTTTCGGGAATGAAAGAATAAATCACGTCGCCTTGTATTTAGGAAATAACTCTTATATTCACAGTTCCGGTAAAGAGATGGGCAGAAACGGTATCGGCATCGATATCCTCTCGGAAACCGGCGACGAGGTAAGTCGGAATTATTTTCACAAACTGCGCGGATTCGGTCGGGTAATGGGCGGTTATACCGAATAAACGGTCTCTCTCGACCCGATCGGGAAAATGTACCGAACGATACAGATTATCCCTCGCTATCTGTTGGAAAAGTAAAGAGAAACTACGGACACACGGAGAACGCGGGAGATCACTATCGATGGAGAAAACGTATCGCGCGATCGACCTTAATTTTGTCGGCCGGGAACGCGCGGGCGAGTGATATAGATCACTCGCCTATAGGGGGATCTATCACTCCCTCCCCTCTGACAACCGGTTAAGATCGAGATCATCTTGCTTATGGCGAAAACTGATAGCCTTATGGACACGAATGCCCTCCCGGTTGTTCGGCGTTTAGTCGAGATCGAGGTGAGAGAACAGCTAAATCATATTCCCTCTTCTTATCGGAAATATCTATCGGGAATCGACTTTCAACGGCTAATCAACAGCGCGATCGATCGTTTACCCCGCAGTTTCCGGACATTAGGGGAAAAATATCACGATAGCGAAACCAGGCGCTTACGCGTGAAAATCGCGGTGGAAAAAGCGCTCGCCGAGCAATTACAGGAGCTAAAATTGTATTACGTGCCGCGAACGGAGGTAGAGGGGGAAGACGAGATCCCCACCGCTTCCTTCGGCGAACTCTATTTCTCTCGATAATTCTCCCGTGTTAAAAAGGCTTCGGGAATATCTCGATCGCTCTGTAGCCCCACCCGCGTCACCGATTCGTGGGGTTTGGATCGCCAATCTTCCCCATAGTCAGGCTCTAGCATCTCCCGAAAATATCCGTCAAACTCTCGCTTTTTTACAAGAGATCGGCTTTAACACGATTTTTCCCGTTGTTTGGAATCGCGGCTATACTTTGTTTCCTAGCGACGTAATGATCGATCGGGGTTTCCCGAAAATCGATCCTTACTTTACCGAGAAGAATTTCGATCCCTTGACAATCCTTACAGAATGTGCTAGAGAGTTCGCGCTCGAAGTAATTCCCTGGTTTGAATACGGTTTTGCCGCTTCCCATCTGGAGACGGGAGGGCATATCCTCACGGCTTACCCCGCTTGGGCGGCGATCGATTCGCGCGGGAACCGGGTAAAACACGGGGGATTGGTTTGGATGAACGCGTTCGATCGAGAGGTACAGGATTTCCTGCTCGAATTAGTCCTAGAAGTGGCGAGAAATTACGATATTAAGGGGGTGCAAGGGTGCGATCGATTTCCCGCGCTACCGGTAGAGGGGGGGTATAATCCCGAGGTGATCGCGCGCTATCAACGGGAAACGAACCCGCGAACGATTCCCGCGAGTAATGATCCCCGCTGGGTACGCTGGCGGGCCGATCGATTAACCGATTTTTTAGAGAGAGTATACCGGGAGATTAAAGCGATCGATCCGAAATTAATCGTTTCCCTCTCTCCCGCGGTGTATCCCTTCTGTTTGAACCATCTCCTGCAAGATCCGAAAGCTTGGATCGATCGAAAAATTGTCGATTACCTTCACCCGCAGATCTATCGCGATAGTTTTTCCAGTTATCGAGCGGAAGCGAGAAAACAAAAGAATTTTTTATTCCCGAACGATTCGGTGAAAATCGCGCCGGGAGTTGCCTTTACCGCGAACGGAATCGATCTCGACACGGGAGATATTGAAAAAATCCTCGATTGTAATCGACGTTTGGGATTTGACGGTCAAGTGTTTTTCCACTACGAGGGACTCCGAAAAAATAGCGATCGACTGGCGATCGCTTTCCGAAACTTCTTCGGATAATCCATCGGTTTCCTCGCTTAATTTCCCGTTCCGATCGCTTCTTGTAATCGTTCTTTGGTTAGAGTTCGTAGGAGATAGACCGAGAGAGGCGGCTGACTCATCGCCCGGACGGACGAATCGTTTAAATATTCGGAATAATCTTTCTTCCCGTTTAGATAGGTCTCGAAAAAAGCGATCGAGAGAGATTTCAGATACGATCGGGCCAGCGCGGGAGACGGGCCGGCCGAGAGCATTTCCCCCGGAACACCATCGCTCTCGATCGTCAGAAAAGATAGATGGGTTCCCCGCGGTAAAAAGACTAGATAACCGTCCGGCCGTTGTAATCCGGTGAAAGGCTGGAGTTGTTCGGGCAGGGCCGGGGCGAATTTGTCATCCCCACCCGAGAAAATCATTGTCGGAACCTTCATCTCGCCGAAACCCCGATCGCCGAAAATCGGATTAGAAACCGGGTTGAGCGCGATGACCGCCTTAACGCGTTTATCCTGTAAATTCGGGTCGGGAGCGGGACGATTCGCCCCCCGACATTGCCAGAGTAGGGCGGGATTCAAGAAAACCCTTTCCGGGTCTTTTAATTCCCCGCAAGTTCGCCGGAGTTCGTTCCAACGAGGTTGACTTCCCCCGATCGCCAGCGCGGTATAGGCTCCTAGCGATTGTCCGAGAACTCCCACGTTATCGAGATCCAATTTCCCCCGCCAATCGGGATCGGCGGACGCTTTCGCGGTTAGCGTATCCAAGAGTAGGGTAATGTCTTTCGGTTGCTCG
The DNA here is from genome assembly GCF_036688125.1 of Pannus brasiliensis CCIBt3594. Lineage (NCBI taxonomy): Bacteria > Bacillati > Cyanobacteriota > Cyanophyceae > Chroococcales > Microcystaceae > Pannus > Pannus brasiliensis. The sequence goes on from NZ_JBAFSM010000005.1 coordinate 17,131, forward strand.
ATCCACGCGTTCGCGGCGGGAAGCCCGGCCGTCCCCTCCAGATACTCACCGATCCGTCGCGCGTCCGTGTCGGGAAAATCGAGGGCCGCCACGGCGAAACCCCGTCCCGCGAGGTGTTCGGCGATGTAGTTTAAACTCTGAATGTTGGAATTCAAACCGGGGGCGACGACCACCACGGGCGCGGGCCGCGTGACGTTCGCGGGAAGATAAACGACCGCCAGAATCGGTGATTTACCCCCCGGACGGGCGATCGAGAAAACCTGTTTCGTCCATTTCGCCGTACCGGGTTCGGCGAGTTCGGTGAGGGGGGAAGCGATCGCTTTCGCGGGATTCTCCTGTTTTTCCAACCAACTCGCGAATCGATCGGTCGCGGTCAGAATTTCATCGACGTGGGCGATCGTGTTCGCCGCCACCTTTACATTCAGGGGAATCGTCACGGGAGTTCCCTCGCCCCCGTACTTCTGGAGAATATTTAGGAGCGTTAACCCGCCTGGAGCGGCCGCCGCTTGAATTAACGCCCCCTCCAGAAACGGCCCGCTCTGTTCCGGGGGAGTATCGATAATCTTACTCAGTTGCTCGATCGTGATTTTCCCGATATAGGAATTGAGAAAATGAAAGATTTGCACCTCGTCGAACGGTAAGGATATTTGCAGAAATTGCCGTAATTTATCCCGTTCCACTTTGTCGAGGCGATCGGCGTAAAAGGCGAAAGCGGGGGTAATTTTCCCTTCCTTCGCGAAAAGTTCTAAATCTTTGACTAAAATCGTAAATTGCCCGACGGGAGGTTCGACAAAGAAGGTGATTTTATCGGCCGCGTGAACGGGAGCGATCGCTAGACTGAAAAGAGATCCGAAAAATAAATTGATCCCGAATTTTTTAATCGCTCCAACCTTCATACTTTTACCTACAGAAAATGATTACACCATCTCTCGATAATCGGCCGCTTTCTTCCTGAACCAAGCTTTCCGCATCTCGATTCAATGAGAAACGCGATAAATTTTTTATTCTAAAAGCTTAAAACCTACAGCCTTTCTTCTAAAAGATGGGATACAGGGCTTCGGGTGGGAGGAAGGAGGAGTGTGTATTGCCGATGAGCGGGAATCGAGGGATAAAACCCCCGAAACCCTTGTGAATTTCTGGGTTCGATCGAGGTAACGAAACCCGACAAAACTCTCGAAATGTTGGGTTTCGCTACGAGACTATCCGGAAGATTTCGACGAGTGGGAGTGAAAACGAATCCCGAGAAAAACATCGTAGAGAAAACTCCAGAAGTTTTTCTTTTGCAATAATCCTAACGATTGATCGCATCCTTTCGCGTCGAGTAAAGGCTTCGTCGCGTAATAGGCGCTCTGATATTTATACCAGGGAATCGACGGCCAGAGATGGTGGACGAGATGATAGTTCTGTCCGAGAATCAGGAGATTTAAAATCCGTCCGGGGTAGACACGGGCGTTTTTCCAACGATCGCGCTCTTGAAAGGGACGATGGGGTAAATAGTCAAAAAATAGTCCGAGGGCGATTCCCACGACTAACGCGGGAACGAACCAAAAATTCATCACGTAGCCGATGAAATCGTATTGAATCGCGAAATACACGATCGTGATGACGACTAAACGACTGAGAAACCATTCTAAAAGCTCGTATTTCCGCCACAAACGACGCTTGAAAAAGAAAATCTCGTGATAGAAAAAGCGCGCCGCGATCATCCATAAGGGGCCGCCGGTGGAGACGAAATGATCTGGATCGTTGTCGGGGTCGTTAACGTGGGCGTGATGTTGTAGGTGAACCCGCGTGAAGACGGGAAACGCGAAACCCAACATTAACGCGCTACCGTGGCCGAGGATGGCGTTGAGTATCCGATTGCGGTGGGCCGAATTATGAGAGGCATCGTGAATCACCGTCCCCGATAGATGAAGGGCGAGAACGTTAGAACCGAAGCAGATCGGGTCCGGCCAAGACCATAGCCAATAGCCACAAGTGGAGAGGATAATCAGGCTGACAGCGATCGAAAACATGAAAACGTTCGGATTGAAGCCCCCTGGAGCTTTTAAATACTCTTTGGGAACTGTCAGCAGTGTCTCGGCTGACTGCATTGTACGGGTCGCTCCTTCAACTCTGTCGCTTTGCTGGCGTAATTTATAATACTATGGACGCTTAATAAAGTTTTGTAACATCACCTTAATTAATCTAAACGGGTTAGACGGTAAGGATTTGTTATTGGTCTTTCCCCGTTCCCCGTTCCCCGTTCCCCCCGATTCCTGCTGTATAGTTAAGGATCGGATGCCGTCACAGGGAGGGGGGAGAATGATGCGAGAAGAATTGTCGTTTACCGATGAGGTGGTGACGATCGACGGGACGGGAGCGGAAATTAGGCGGGAAAAGGTAACAAATGAAGGTTATCGGCAGTTTTTATCGAAAAAGATTTCTTTAGACATGATGGCGATTCCGGGCGGGCAGTGTCTCGTCGGATCTCCGCGAGAGGAGGAGGGATGGCATTCTTCCCAGAGTCCTCAACATTCGGTGACGATCGAGCCGTTTTTTCTCGGTCGCTATCCCGTCACTCAAGTCCAATGGCGCGAGGTGGCGAAACTAGAACCGGTCTCGATCGAGCTTACCCCCTATCTCGCGCACTTTGAAGGGAAAGAATTACCCGTAGAACAGATTAACTGGTTCGAGGCCGTGGAATTTTGCGATCGCCTATCCCGTTTAACCGGACAGAAGTATCGTTTACCCACCGAGGCGGAGTGGGAGTACGCGTGTCGCGCCGGGACGAGTACCCCCTTTCACTTCGGGGAAACGTTAACCACCGATCTGGCCAATTATTCGGGGGTGGATTGGGAATACGGGGGGAAGATTTGCAGTCGGGGCAGTTACGGCCGGGGAAAACCGGGGATCGATCGACGCGAAACCACTCCCGCGGGGATGTTCGAGGTGGCTAACGCTTTCGGGCTGTACGATATGCACGGGAATGTCAGGGAATGGTGTCTCGATTCCTGGCGGGCGAACTATGATGAAGGGACGATAGAGGATAGCGATCGACGTGTCCTGCGCGGGGGATCTTGGAATACCGGCCCCCGTTCGTGTCGATCGGCCTATCGGGCTAAATTCGCCGCGTCCGCCTCTCTGTACGATATCGGTTTTCGCGTCGTTCGTGACGATTCTCCCTAATTTCTCTCCATGCTCGCGATTTTTTCCGCCATTGTCCCCGTCGGTTTCATTGTCCTCGTCGGCGTGGTGGCGGGACGGTTATTACAGCTAGAGGTCAATTCTCTCTCGCAAGTTTCGGTCTACCTGTTGGCCCCCGCGTTGGTAATCGATGGTTTCTATCGCAGTACCCTGACGGCGAAAAATATTACCCTTATTATCGCTGGATTCGGGATAATATCGCTTTTTATGGCGATTATCGTCACGATTGCCGCCTATTTTTTCCGAATTCCCGCCGAAAAACGGAAAAGCCTGATGGCCGCGAGTGTATTGCCCAATAACGGGAATATGGGACTCTCGATCGCCAGTTTCGCGTTCGGGGCGACGGGATTGGAACGGGCGATGATTTATATGATCGGGTCGAGTATCCTGCTATTCGGGGTCGCGCCGGCGTATTTACGGGGAAAAAGCTTTCTTTCGGGGATTCGCTTGATTTTCAAATTACCCCTACTCTGGTCGATCGTTATCGGGGTGAGTTTTCAGGTTTTCTCGATCGAATTACCCCTGCAATTGGATAAAGCGATCGAGTCTTTAGGACAGGCCGCGATCCCGCTGGCGTTAATTATTTTGGGGGTGCAGTTATCGGCGACGAAATTCGGCATCGGTTCGATCGAGATTTTGGGCGCGTTTCTCCGGTTAGTGATCGCGCCGATTATCGCCTATTTCGTCGGCGCGCGGTTGGGGTTATCGGGGCTAGATTTAAAAATTCTCATCCTCCAGAGTGCCATGCCTACCGCGGTAAACACGGTGGTTTTAGTCACCGAATTCGGGGGGGACGCGTCGCTGATGGCGAGGTTAGTGGTAGTGACGACTCTCGCTAGTTTTCTCAGCGTACCGGTTTTCCTCTGGGTGTTACGGTAGCGTGCAAAAATCACAAATCTCTCATCGGGACAGGAGTCAGGAGTCAGGAGTCAGGAGTCAGGAGGCAGGAGGCAGGAGACAGAAAGTAATCGTTTTCTACTCCCCATCTCCCTCATCTTCCCAATCTCCCCATCTCCCCATCACCCCCATTTGCGGATCGCCTGTTTTAACGGGCCTTCCGGTAAGCTTTCCACATCGAAGGAAGCGCCGGATTCCAGTCTTTCTAACGCTTCAAAAAAGGCGCGAACACCGCTCGCGGGACTATCGGGATGATCCATGATTCCCGTACCCGCGTTTAAAATCACGTTCCGTCCGTAGTCCTGTAGGACACGGGGAATAATGCCGGGATGAATGCCCGCGGAGGGAACGGGAAAAACGTTTCGATCCCGTAAAATATCGCGAATTCTGGCTTCTTCTAGCGGATCGAAGGGTAAACTTCCGTAGGAAGCCGGATACAGTACCGCGTCCGCGCCCCCGTGTGCCATCAGCGTACCCAACACCACTGAGTAGGCTAACCCGGTATCGGAACCCGCGCACATCGCCCCGGCGAACGCGGGATGCGCGAAAATCGGGACATCGATCGCTCGATCGCTCGCCAACGCTTCGAGAACCGAGAATCCGTAGGTCAGAACGTTCAATAATAACGCGTTCGCCCCGTTTTTAACCAATAATCTCGCCTTCTCGATTAAATCTCCCGCTTTCCCCGTCACGTTCACCGCGTACAACATCTCGCGCCCGTTCTTTTCCCGTAACTCGTCGAGAACCCGACGGCCGGCGCGCAACCGTTCTAAGGTGGGCGCGACGGGAAGATCGCCCATGATCTCGTCATCTTTAATCACGTCCAAACCCGCGTCCGCGACCTCTTGTAAGATCTTTCCGTGATCTTCCGCCGATAGTCCTAACGCGGGCTTAAAAATCGCCATCACGAGCGGTCGATCGAACGCGCCCAAACGTTCCCGAATGCCGGTGATGCCCACTTTCGCCCGCGTCCCGTAGTCTTCCGGGAGATGCACCCCCACCACTTTTCCCACGCCAGCCATCGAATATTTGCCGAATATCATGGTTAAAAGGCTGGCGATGTCATTTTCGACATTTATTTCAGGAAAACGCACTCTAGCCACCTTGTAGCCGTCGGCTTCGGTTTCAATACTGACGACTTCGGCAAGATGTTCGCTCAATTGGCTCTCGCGGTGGCTGTAGCGATCGCTCCAAGTTCCGGCGGTTTGTCCGATGGCGATCGTTTTTGCCTGACGTTCCGCGTCTACGGAGGGGGGAAAGCGATAATCGACGAAAATACTCATAAGCGAGTTCGGAGTTCGGAGTTCGGAGGCAGGATAAAAAATAACATATTTCAGAATCGATCGCCCGAATTCCAACGTTACGAGTTTTTCTACCGTTCAATAATGAGTGGTCGTCATAACTTTACTTTTCTCGGCGGTTCAGATCGGTAAACTCTTTCGATCGAGAATAACTCTATTATCGATCGCCCGACGGAAAAGGCGATCGGGTGACGCGTCTTCCGTCTCTCCTCTTCGGTTGTATAACGGTTTCTGCCTAAAGGGGGAAGGGGATCGCTCGCGAAATTGATTATCGTGAAAAGACTAACTAAACAATTCTTATTGTATCTGCCTCGAAAAAAAGAGATTTTAGGAACAAAATATGCTAGGAGTTTTAAAGCCCGATCGAGCGATCGGATTATCTTCTCTCGACAAGATTACTGACGCTACCTATACCGAGGTAGAGCGGGAGTTCGATCGATTATTGGTGACGGAAAATCTCGATCGCTTTCTCGCGGATCGATCGAGTTCGATCGACCGACTGGAAAACACGATCGCCCATGCGCTCGATCGAGCCTATCGAGAAGAGACGGAAGAGAGCGATCGATCGCGTCTTTTCCTACAAAGAATTCTCTATAAAATCAACCGTCTACATCTTTTCTGGTACGATAACTTACAAGCGTATAAAAACGAGCGATCGATCTATTTACAATTACTGAGAGATCGGATCGAGTCCGCATGGCAGGAATGGGAGAGTAAGCAGATCGATATCGAGGCGATCCGAAAACTCGACGTGAAACAGGCATTACAGGAACGGAACGAGCGGGATCTGAATCCAGAGATCGCGGAAAATAAACGTTTTTTGCGCGAGGAAATGTCCTTCGCGGGCTATCGATGTTTACTAGCGATCGCCTCTCTCGATGGATTGGTAGAAGCCAGTAGAATGTCGAGAATTCTCGGCGGCGCGAGTAATCAGGTTCAAGCGACTCTCATCCGCGTTCTTTTAGAGGAATACGGAAACGGCAACTTAAAACGAAAACACTCTACTTTCTTCGCCAGTATGATGGCGGAGTTGGGATTAAAAACCGAACCCGAAGCTTATTTCGAGATCGTTCCGTGGGAAGTTCTCGCCAGCATCAACCATAATTTTTTACTCACCGAATGTAAGCGTTATTTCCTGCGTTATAACGGGGGATTAACTTACTTCGAGATCGCCGGCCCTTCCATTTACGAGGATTACCGGATCGCGGCGGAAAGATTGGGATTATCGGAGACGGCGATGGGCTATTGGAAATTACATATTCAAGAGGATGAACGTCATGGACGCTGGATGTTACGGGATGTCGCTCTCCCTTTAGTGGATATGTATCCCGAAGATTCCTGGCAGATCGTTCTCGGTTACGACCAAGAGAAATCGATGGGCGATCGAGCGGGATCTGCCGTGATTAAAGCTATCAAACAACTAGAATCTAATTTTTAAATCACCATGCAAGAAACGATTGTAACTTCCCGCCTCGATCTTGATAGTTATTCCCCGGATGAAGTATTTTTCTGTCCCGAAGAGTCAAGGTTTTATTCTCAGTGTATCGAAAAAATGGTGTTTACTCGATCGACCCCTTTCGATACGATCGTGGAATTCGGAGCGGGAGACGGTAGCCCGGTGATCGACGCGCTATTAAAAAGCCATTTTCACGGCACGATTCACGGCTATGAATTAAATCCCTCCGCGGTGCGGGTGGCGCGCTCGCGGATCGATAAATACGGGCTAAAACATCGATATATTATTCACGATCGATGTTTTTATCAAAACTTTCCCGATCGAACCCGCTACCTAATCGCCAATCCTCCCTATCTTCCCGCTCCCGATAACGATCTGTATCTCCCGGCTTTACACGGGGGAATCGACGGCGCGACGGTGAGTAAACAGTTATTATCGATGAATAGCGAGAATGTTTTGCTGATGCTATCGGCCTATTCTAACCCGATCGAGACGGTGGAACACGCTATTGCGGAAGGCTATCAAATTGTCGATTTTACCGTGTCTCCCCTTCCCTTCGGTTACTACAGCAATGAACCGAAAGTGAAGCGATCGATCGCCAAACTCCGCGAGGAAGGCAAGGCTTTCTACTCGTCGAATATTTATTTTCTAGCGGGAACCTTATTTCGGAAAAAATATCCCGAGAATATCAATATTTCTGCGGAGTTCTTACAGGTGATGACAGCGTTGTAAGCGAAGACGCAAAGAAATCGGGGAACCTCTCGAAAATGTTTCTCGAACAGTTTTCCGTGTGGGAAAGCTCGCTCTTTAATACCGCTCCTCGTTCGATACCTCGTCACCTGTTATAGCGGCTCGATCGGGGTTACTAACAGACCGAACAAGGGAGTTGTTTTTAAGCGAACTTTTCCATTTTTGTGGCGGAAGAGCGAGGAGGATAACGGGCAATGGTTACTATCGTATCGCCCGAACCTCGATCGCTTCATCGAGCCGATGAGTGAATATAATGGAAATAACCTATAGCTGGAAATAGGCGATGGTAGACTGGTTACTAATTTGGGGAGTCACCCAGGCCGCGGGATTCGCTTTCGGTTCACTCATGCAGGAGTTGGCGAAAGAAGGCGCGAAGGACTACGGAAAAGAGTTTTTTAAGAACGCGCTCGGTAAAGTTCTCCGTCTTCCCGAAAAGGATGTGCGGAAAGAAGCCTACGGAAAAGCGATTAAAGCTTTTTTGGAACTTTTCCAGCAACAATTAGAAATGGCGGATGTAGCGGAAGATCAAGTTAAGAATTATGAAAAATCCTTGACTATTTTTCTTCACGATCCAGCCGTGGAACCGGTGTTAGGAAGTGCTTTCGTGGTTAACTGTCCGGCGATCGATACGGTCACTCTCGCGAGAAGCTGGCAAGTTCTCCAGTTATGTTCCCTACCGCATGGATTTAATTGGGAAAAGTTAGGGAAGTTTTATCTTCGCAAAGTTCGAGAGATCGTGGAGGGTTCCGAGAAATTACGGCCGATTTTTACCCTTCAACTAGAGATCGAGGATAATCAGAACCTTCGAGAAATCGCGGGAATCCCCACGGATTATGACTTGGAACGCTACGCGCGAGGGATACAGAAGGAATACGGGAAACTAAAATTAGAATTTTTGGATACCATCACCCGCGAGGAAATAAAACTCTGGAATATTTTCGTTCCGCAAAATGTCAGACCCTGCCGACAGTTTATCCCGCAACTTCACGAGATTCCGAAAGATATTCTCCAAGATCTCGTGGATAGGGGTGAAATCAGTCGATCGGAATTGGCAAGGATCGAAGCGGAGTTAGAACGGGAAAGGAGAAAGTATTTTAATCAACAACCACGGTCAATTTTAGAGATTATCGATTCTCCCGACTATCTAAAGACGGTATTTTTAGGCGATCCGGGAGCGGGAAAATCGAGTTTCTTGCAATATATCGCCTTGGGGTGGACGGAGAAAATAGGGAGCGATCGAACCTTATCTCCCTTACCGCTTTTGGTGGAACTTCGTATTTACGCAAGAGACAAGGAAGAGAAAAAATGTCAAGACTTTCTAGAGTTTTTCCATCGGGGGAATCTTTTCTGTCATCTCAACCAGCACTCTTTGCACCAACAACTAAAAAACGGTCAAGCTATCGCTCTTTTTGACGGTTTAGATGAGGTCTTCGATCCGCAATTACGGAACGAAATTATTACCGATATCAAACGTTTTAGTTATGATTATCCGCAAGTGCGGATCGTTGTCACCTCTCGCTGGTTAGGGTATTCCGCACAAGAATTAGAAGATGCGGAATTCGATCATTTCATGTTACAGGATCTCGATAAGGATCAGGTGCAGGATTTTGTCCAGCGTTGGCACGATCTCGCTTTTGAAGAGCGGGAAGATAAAACGAGAAAGCGAGAACGGTTAGAAAGGGCGATCACGGAATCGAAAGCGATTCGAGAATTGTCGGGAAATCCTCTCCTGTTAACCATGATGGCGATCCTCAACCGCACACAGGAACTACCGAGAGATCGACCGAACTTGTACGAGAAAGCATCGGAAATTCTCCTGCATCAATGGGATTTTGAAACCAAGGATGAGTTAAAAGATCCCGAATTGAAAAAGTATCTATACAATATCGAACTTCGGGACAAAAAAGAGATATTACGCGCCGTTGCCAATGGAATGCAAGCGGGAGAGAAGGGATTAGCGGCAAATCTGATCTATGGAGAAGATTTAGAAAAAATCATCGGTCAATATCTCGAATCGACAGGAATCGGGAAACGAGAGTCAACGGATCTGACCGTTTTAATTATCGAGCAGTTGCGCTATCGAAATTTCATCCTTTGTTCTTTGGGAGGGAATTCTTTCGCTTTCGTGCATCGAACTTTTTTAGAGTATTTCTGTGCCTGTGAGTTTTACGAGCGCTTTAAGAGTCGGGGTCTGGAAGGTGGCATGACTCTAGAAGAGCTAAAAAATGAGGTATTCGGTCAACACTGGCAGGATAGCTCATGGCACGAGGTCTTACGGCTACTCATCGGGATGTTGAGCGCGGAGTTTCCCAAGGAAATTACAGAGGAGTTGATTCATTATCTAATCGATCGAGATGGCGAGTCTGCCAAGTTTGCCAATTTATTTCTAGCCGTGGACTGTTTTTCTGAAGTGAGGAACCGTCAAGTTTTTGCTGAAATCAGTCAGAGTCTATTGGAGCATCTAAAAGCTCTTTGGGATGAAAATAAAATAAGCTCGTCAATAACTGGGTTCGAGATTTATCCAAAAGCCGTCTCTAGCATCGCTAGGACTTGGCAAGATGATCCGGTGGGATGGAAGGTACTTCAATTGATTGCAAAACGTCCCGGCTATTGGTACGGAGATGGAGAAGAAGCGATCGATCAATTAACAGCGCTCGCCAAAACCCATCCCGAAACTTTATCAATCCTGCAAGAATTCGCCAAACACGGAGCATGGAGAGCGATCATTGCTTTAGCCCAACACTGGCGCGATGACCCCCAAACCTTTCCCATTATCCAACAACAGGCTCGACAGGGCGACTGGAGCGCGATCTTATTTTTAGCCCAACACTGGCGCGATGACCCCCAAACCTTTCCCATTATCCAACAACAGGCTCGACAGCGCGATGACCCCCAAACCTTTCCCATTATCCAACAACAGGCTCGACAGGGCGAAAGGAGCGCGATCGAGGCTTTAGCCGAACACTGGCGCGATGACCCCCAAACCTTTCCCATTATCCAACAACAGGCTCGACAGGGCGAAGAGAGCGCGATCTTCGTTTTATCCGAACACTGGCGCGATGACCCCGAAATCTTACCCATTATCCAACAACAAGCTCGACAGGGAGGAGGGAGCGCGATCGCGGCTTTAGCCAAACACTGGCGCGATGACCCCCAAACCTTACCTATTATCCAACAACAGGCTCGACAGGGGGAAAGGAGCGCGATCGAGGCTTTAGCCGAACACTGGCGCGATGACCCCCAAACCTTTCCCATTATCCAACAACAGGCTCGACAGGGTGAAAGGAGCGCGATCGAGGCTTTAGCCGAACACTGGCGCGATGACCCCCAAACCTTTCCCATTATCCAACAACAGGCTCGACAGGGTAAGAAGGGCGCGATCGATGCTTTACGGAGAATCGGGATGAAGAGGTAGAGATCGTTATCGCTCAAGATGGAAGTTGGGGGTTTGAAAGATGAAGCCGGATTTCGCGACGATGACTAAAGCGCAATTAAGAGCCTATCTTCTGGAACATAGAGAAGATACAGAGGCATTTCACGCCCTAGCGGATAGAATTCTCGATAATCCGAATCTGCAATGGCACACACCGGAAGAAATCGATCGCTTTCCCGAAATTTTCCGAGAACATCCACAAAAAGAAAATTCTTCTAGTAATAAGTAAAAACTGAGAAAACTTTCTAATTATTGACGGAGGATAAAACACTGAAATGGTAGCTACCGCACCCAAAAAGCTCACCCTTGAAGAGTTTCTACAACTACCGGAAACCGAACCCGCATCCGAATATATCGACGGTGTAATTATTCAAAAACCCATGCCGCAGGGAAAACATAGCACGATACAAACCGAATTAGCACCAGCGATTAACGCAACGCTGAAACCGAAAAAAATCGCCCGCGCTTTCAATGAACTTCGCTGTACTTTCGGGGATCGATCGCTCGTCCCCGATATTTCCGTTTTCCAGTGGGAAAATATTCCCCGCGACGAGAGAGGAGAAGTGGCGAATACTTTTCTCCGCGCTCCCGATTGGTCGATCGAGATCCTTTCCCCCGACCAAAATCAGACCAAAGTAACGAAAAATATCCTTCATTGTCTGAAACACGGTACGCGAACGGGTTGGCTAATCGATCCCGCGGAAAGAACTGTTTTCGTCTATTTTCAAGGAACCTCGATCGAAGTGTTCGACAATCCTGAAACGCTTTTACCCGTCCCCGAATTCGCGGGTGAATTCCGATTACCCCTCGGCGACTTATTCGCGTGGTTAACCGAATAATTCGACTATCTCGCTACCCGCGCTAGAATTTCCCCGTGTAATAAAGCTCGATCGATCAAAAACCGAACTCGATCGCCGCTTAACCTTTCCCCGTTAGCGTAGAAATCGATCCAAGTCCTACTGATCTCGTTGGGATCTTCCGGTAACTCCGCGACATCCCAGCCTTGAAGTCCCACTTCTTCCATCAACCGCGCCACCTTCGGATCGTAACTGAGCGCGAAACAGCGACAATCCTCCGCCGCCGCCATAATTAAACTATGGAACCGCATCCCGATCGTCATCTCCACGCCCCGAAATAAGCCCTTTAACTCCCTCGGATCGACTAAATCGACAATTTTGTGGTGTAACGGCAATTGACGGGCGATTTCCTCTAAAATCGGACGATCGCGGGCGATTTGAAAGGGAACCAACAGGATAAACGCTCCGGTCGCTTTCTGGAAATCCGCCAAAGCGATCGCCAGTTTAGAAATTCGATCGCCCGTCAACTCCCGATGGGGACGTAAATTCACCGCCACCCTCGGCGCGGGCAGATCCCACAACCCCTTAACCGACGTACCTTCCAACGCCCACACCGGATCGGGCGCGACCAGAGGATCGATCCCCCAGCCGGCCACCAAGCGCGCCGACGCGTGATCCCGCACACTCACCGCGTCACATCCCCGCACTACCTTTTTCGTGAACCATCGCGTGAAAGGACGGTTTAACGGGCCGATTCCCTGCGCCCACGCGACCGTTTTCAGCCCCAGCAGTCGCGCCAACAGCATCACCCCCCCGTAATACAGCGGGGAGATCGCGCTACTCACATCCTGCATCAAACTCCCGCCGCCCCAGATAAAAATATCCGACTTTTTCAGGGTTTGAATCACCTGCCACGCGTCGCGCGTCGGACAGGTTTCCACCCCGTACCGTTCGCGGGTTTCGGCGGGATTATTCGAGAGAACGATCGGGGTAATCGATTTCGGCAAAACTTGCAGGAGAGACACCAATAACGCCTCGTCTCCCCCGTTTCCCCGTCCATAGTACCCACAAATTACGGCGCGCTTCGTCTTAGTCATCCATTTGCCACGGTTCGGTAATATTGTTCTCGTCGAGAATGTTTTTCGCCCGGAGAATTAACACCAACTCCCCGAGGGGGGGAACATCGGGCGCGTTCTCGAACCACTTCAGCGCGACAGAATCCCCGGAATCGACCAGATAATAGCGATTCTCGTCCCATTCGCCGACGGTTCGATCGATCACCACCAATACCTCTTCCGGTTTCCCCGACAGCGATCGCGGCAACCGTTCACTCGGCCAGAGAATCGCCACCGGATCGATCGATTTTAAAATCGCCTGCCATCCCGGAAGGGGAACGAGGGTTCGTTCACCCCCGACCGTCACCGTCCGGAAAGGTTCCTCGATCGATAGCGCTTCCACCCCCGCGATTTCCCCCGCGGTTAGGGGAAAACGTCCCGCGAGGGGAACCATTCTCGCCAGTTCATCCTCTCCCTGTAAACGGTGGATCGGCATAAGGGGCGAACTACGAGCCGGCGCGGTAGAGAAATCCTGTAATAACGACTCGATCGCCGTTCTCGCGCCCGCGGAACTCGCGAATTTCAATCCCTTAGCGATTAATTTCGCTCTCTCGGCCAGATCCCGCTTCTGTTTGCCCCGTTTCCAACACTGATAGGCGATCGCGTCCCCCGGATCGCGGGTAAATTCCGCGGGAACCTGCGATAAACGGGCGAAATCCTGAACCGCCTTGGCGATATCTCGGGCCTCGTCCACGTCGATTTTTTTCTCCATGCCCAACACGGCCGCGGCGAGACGTTGTTCCCGCGTCAGGATACGGAACTCGTAGAGGACATCACTGCGCGGCCCCTCGTAATAACGCAATAGTTCCGCGTCCGCGCCCTCCTGTACCAGACTATCGAACACCTGCGACGCGACAATAATTAAATTCTGTTGGGCGGCCTGAAAACCCGTCCGATCGAAAATGACCCCGGAATCGTAGCCCGCTTTCTGTAGTTTCTGGCATTTCGCGCCCCAATCGGTCCAGTTTCCCTCTTTGTGTAGGAGCGATCGCAGGATTTCCGTCGCTTCCTCTTCCGATATTTGAAAAGCTGTATCCGCGGGCTGTTCTGTCATAATTCAAGAATCGCGATGAGATAAATCGAACTTATCTAATCTCTAAAAAAATGTAAGAAGTATTTAAGGGTAACACGATAGACTAGATAGTACCAGAATAGCTAACAATCGCCCCCCTCGTACCGATCGGGTTAGTGGATCTTTAGAGAATGTCTAAATTACAAGTTAACAGAAGCGTTCCCCCGTCGCCGAAAGCCGCCCCGCGCGAGCGGACGATGAGAACCAAACGCCACGCCAAAGATAGCGCTCTCGGTCTCGTTTCTACCCTCAGTTTCCCGGCGATCGTCGGAACCGCGGATATGATGCTGAAATCGGCGGAAGTAACCCTCGTGGGTTACGAGAAAATCGGTGGCGGTCACTGTACGGCGATCGTGCGCGGCAATATCGCCGATGTGCGCCTGGCGGTGGAAGAGGGGGCGAAAACCGCGGCGCAGTTCGGACAGTTGGTTTCTAAGTCGGTAATTCCCCGTCCCATGCCTAATTTAGAGGCGATTTTCCCGATCGGTAGCCGTCTGGCCGAGATCGCCCAAGCGCAACGGGGTTATAGCAAGTTAAGCAATATGTCGATCGGTCTGCTGGAAACCCGCGGTTTCCCGGCGATGGTGGGCGCGGCCGACGCGATGATGAAGTCCGCGGACGTGCAGTTAGCCTCCTACGAAACTATCGGCGACGGGTTATGTACCGCGATTATCCGGGGTTCCGTGGCGAATGTGGCGGTCGCGATCGAGGCGGGAATGCACGAGGCGGAAAAAATCGGCGAACTCCACGCGGTGATGATTATCCCCCGTCTGTTGGAAGATCTCGAACACACGTTACCGGTGGCGAGTTACTGGTTGGATACTCCCGAACCGTTACCGATGCTTCTCCCCAATACCGTCCGCGAGAAACAACGGGAGTTAGTCGCCCTGCCGGAGTTGGAAAAAACCGCGGTTCCCGTCCGTCGTCGTCAGGAAATCCCCGAACCGGAGGAAATCGCCGAACCCGTCCCCGTGGAAGTGATCCCGGAAGACAGCTAGAATTCGGTCGCTATCGCGTCGATCGAGCCGAAAAATTCACGTTAAAATTCTTACCGGCTTTCAACTACCCGCGATCGGTCGATCGGGGGTAACTATCTTTTTCTCGGCGCGAATCTAAAGCCGTAACGCTCTAAAGTCCCGTAAAAAGCGAGGAAACCGCCGATCGAAACTCGTTCCCGTTTTCGTTTCGCGGGTCGGCCGGAGCGATCGCCCGGTAACAGATCCGTAACATTCGACGGCGATCTGGTCGGAGATTTTTAAACTTTTGTTAACTTGCCTTGCTTTTCAAAAAGGACATCGGGAACAATCTGTGGATAGTTTTGATAGAAATCGTTAATCGATCTCATTAGAAAAAATTTTGTCCCCCCGATCTCCACGATTCCCATGCTAGAAGCCTTTGTCCTCTCCCCCCGTTACACGCTCGACGATAGCGATTGGTTAGAAGGGATCGATCCCTCCCGTCGTTACTGGTTACACGTCAACGGAGATACGCGTCAAACGGTACAGATCCCCGGATTAGTGGTTTTTAGTCTAGAGGAATTGAGAGACGTTATCGGACAGTTCCGCTCTCTACAGCCCGCGGAAAGCCTAAAAATCGAAAGAATCGCCGAATCCTGCACGATCCATTGTGTGAGCGGTAATTGCTACGCGATCGAGGGAAGAGTCGAGGGCGCTCTCACCTGGCATCTGCTCGATCGAGAAACCGTGGAAAGCCTCCTGATGAGCGCCCATCCCGATTGGATTCCCTCCGAGAAAGACATCGAACTCGGTAGACAGATGTTACTGCGTTCCCTCGCTCGTCCCGCCTATCAACACTAGGCGAACTGGCGCAAATTCAGCAATTCTCGCGGGTTCGCCAGTAATTTCACCGTTACCGACTCGATCTGTCCCGCGGGGGTTAACCGGAACGTCCATTCCACGTTAACCGTGAATAGAGGGGTCTGTACCTTGCCGACGACAACGATCTGTAGCGATCCGTCCTCGAAAACTTCCCGCGTACCCTGTCGGGGAAAGGCGATCAATCCCTTCGCTTCCTCGCTCAGATAAGCCTCGATCGCTTCTCTTCCCGTGACCCCTTCCTCGAAAGGCGCGATTAAAGTCCCGGATTCGGCGAATAATCCCGCGGTCTGTCCGAATTCCCCCGCGTTCAGGGTTTCAAAATACCGGGAGATCGTCGGTTCGTCAATTCCCTCGATCGTGATTCGCGAATGCTCCGTATTGGCGATCGTCATTGTTAAGTCCCGATTCTTAAAGAAGTATTAAGTTCATGGTAAAGCTTTACCCGGACAAATGGCACGGGGGAAGGGGAAGGGGAAAAGGGAAAGCTTGTCGGTGGGTTAGCGAAGCGTAACCAAGCCGACAGTTCGCTTTACATGAGAACGAGCTATGAGCGGGAATATTGACGGAAAAAGACCCGATCGAGGGAAAGTTTATCTCACCGGCGCGGGAATCGGTGGTATTGAATATCTGACGGTACAGGCCCGCGAAATTCTCTCGATCGCCGAGGTTTTGGTGTACGATGCTCTGGTCGATCGATCGTTACTGGCGCTCGTCCCCGACAGCCGCGAGAAGATCGAGGTGGGGAAACGGGGGGGAATCCCGAGCGCATCACAGGAAGAAATTAACCGATTATTGGTCCACCACTGCCAACGGGGAAAACGGGTCGTTCGTTTAAAAAGTGGCGATCCGATGGTTTTCGGTCGGGTTTATCCCGAGATGCTGGCATTACAGGAGGCGGGCTGTGATTTCGTGTTAATCCCCGGTATTTCCTCCGCTCTAGCCGCCCCGTTACTCGCGGGAATTCCCCTCACCGAAAAAGATATCGGCCGCTGTTTCGCCGTCCTCAGCGGCCACGAGCCGGACGATCTCGACTGGCAGGCTCTGGCGCGGATCGATACCCTGATTATCCTCATGGGAGGGCGATCTTTACCGATCATTATCGAGAATTTGACCCGAAACGGCAGAGATCCGGGGGAATCGATCGCCGTTATCCGCGATGCCGGTCGCCGCTCTCAACAGATCTGGCGCGGGACATTGGAGAATATTCTCGCCAAAACCGATCGGGTGTCCCTGTCTCCCTCTATCCTGATTATTGGTCAAGTTGTCGATCGAGCGATTATGCCCCCCTCTCTCCCCCTATCCGGAAAAACGGTCATCGTAACCCGCGCGGCCGAGCAATCGAGCGAATTCACCACTCTCCTGCACCAACAGGGCGCGAATGTTATCGAATTGCCCGCTTTGGAGATCCGTCCCCCGTCGAGTTGGGAGGGATTGGATCGCGCGATCGAGGATCTAAGCACTTTCGACTGGTTGATCCTGACTTCCGCGAACGCGGTGGAATATTTCTTCGATCGCTTGACAGATCTCGAAAAAGATGCTAGGGCATTGGCGGGAATTAAAATCGCCGTGGTGGGTAAAAAAACGGCGAAATTCTTGAAAGAGCGGGGATTAAACGCCGATTTTACGCCGACGGATTTCGTGGCCGACGCGTTGGCGCGGGAGTTTCCGGATGTCGTCGAGGGAAAACGTTTTCTTTTCCCGCGGGTGGAAACGGGAGGAAGAGAGATTATCGTGAAGGAATTGAGCGGGAGAGGGGGAGAAGTGGTCGAAGTGTCCGCTTACGAGTCCGCCTGTCCCGATCGGATGAACGAGGAAGCGCGGTCGGCTTTACAATCGGGAGAGGTGGATATTATCACCTTCGCGAGTTCTAAAACGGTGGGGAATTTTGCCGCTTTAATCGAAAAAGAGGGAATATCGCCGGAATTGACGCTAGAAAAAGTCTGTATCGCCTCGATCGGGCCGCAAACCTCGAAAACCTGTCGGGAATCGCTCGGACGCGTCGATGTGGAAGCGCGGGAATACACGTTAGAAGGTTTGACCTCGGCCCTGATCGAGTGGGTTCGGGAGGGAAAATAAGCCGTTTTTCCCCTGTTTTCGGGAAACGATCGAGGCGCGGGAACCCGATCGAGGCGCGCGATCGCCCGATTCGTGACATTTATCCTCGCTAAAAACGGAATTTTTCCGTGAAAACTCTCTTGACAAAATTATCATTACAGAAAAAAGCGAGTAGAAAAGATTTTCAGTCTCCTCTCTACCCGTCCCGTTACCGGCTTACTAGAATTTTTCACCGGTCGATCGATCGATTCCCGTCGCGGTTTTCCTTAGAATTTATCCGTCGTCGGCCGCGGGCCGACCGCGCCTTCCGGATTGACGAAAAGATTACCGGCCGCCTCGTTTTGATAGATACAATCGATACGCGGTTTCCCTTCCAGGGGGCCGGTAAAACCGAAGGTATTCATCCGATTCTTACAATCATTAACCTGTTGCGCGTCTACTAATTTCTGCTGTTCGAGAATCGACCAGTTATTCCGCCGGAGGACGCATCCGGGTTGCATCACCGGTTGGGTGACGAAAACGTGAAAGGGGTTGAGGGTGACGAAAATCCGCACGTCAGAGACGATCGCACTCGAACCGAACTGAACACATAATTCCGCGTTGGGAGCGCTTCGATCGATCACCTCCCGCGAGGCCACGTTTTCCGGGCTAAAACTGGCGGTCGAACTGAATACCAGCCCCAAACCGACCCCCAACACGAAAATACCGCCGATGAGCGCGATCATGGCGTAGTTCAGTTTCCCGAGAAAGCTATCCCCACCCCGACGGGGACTATCGGTATACGGTGGCGCGTAATCGCGATCGCGCGATCGGGGAGGGGTCGATCGAGGTCTTCTATTCATAAAAGGCTAAGGGGTCTTTTCGCCGCCTATCTCGCGGGTAAACTTCTCGTTACTATCCTAGCAGGGGCGTGAAACCTTGAACGGAAACCGACGGGTTACAAGCCTTTCTTTGTCCGGGGAAAAGTTTTCGGAGTACCAGATCCCGGACAAAACCCGCCTCCTGCCTTCTGCCTCCTGCCTTCTCTGACCGTTTCCGCCCGGTATCTAACTTAATCGTTTTTTCAATTTTTCTGTGCTATCGTTGGTGACTAAATAGAGTAAGTCGGCCTAATCCGATCGTTCCCCGGTACTTTCACCGAGACGATCCGGAGCGGAGGAACCATTTTTCGGGGCGTATCTCTGTGGAGAAGGATATCTCTCTATCCTAGCCCGTCAGCTAACTTCGTCGGCGTGGGGAGAAGACTGAAGATATCACAGCATTTTCGAGAATGTCTTGATAGATTCAGTTCGGTCGCTGGTGCTACTCGTGAACCGTAACTTGAAAGGAGATATCGGCCGGATCGATCGTTAAAAAAAAAGTAAATCGAAGAAATCGCCACGAAATATCGTGTTTTTTGAAGTTTGCAGGCTTTTTTTGTAAGCGAGTTTTTGACAGATAATTAAGCGTAATCGAGAAAAAAATGATAGAATCCCTGCCGACGTTTATCGCCGCCGCTACATTTATAGGAGTTATTCTAGTCATTACTTTTGAATGGCTCCATCTCACCGTCGCCGCGCTACTCGGAGCCTTAATTCTCGTTTTCACTCACATCATGACCTTACAGGAAGCGGTCGGTTATATTAGTAGGAGTTACGCGACTCTCGCCCTATTTTTCGGAGTAATGGTTTTAGTCAGAGCCTTCGAGCCGACGAAAATTTTCGATTATCTGGCTGTGCAGATGGTACGGCTGGCGCGAGGACAAGGAAAATTATTATTAATCGGAATTGTCGCCATTACCACGCCGATCTGCGCGGTATTACCGAACGCCACGACTGTCATGTTACTCGCCCCGTTAATTCCCCC
The DNA here is from genome assembly GCF_036688125.1 of Pannus brasiliensis CCIBt3594. Classification (NCBI taxonomy): domain Bacteria; kingdom Bacillati; phylum Cyanobacteriota; class Cyanophyceae; order Chroococcales; family Microcystaceae; genus Pannus; species Pannus brasiliensis. The sequence continues at coordinate 36,876 of NZ_JBAFSM010000005.1, forward strand.
GATCGCTCAGGATATCGGCATCGATTTCGTCCCCTTATTAATCCTCATGGTTTTTGTCGCCAATAGTTCGGGATTGTTAACCCTCGTCGGCGATCCCGCCACCTATATCGTGGGGGATTCTATCAATATCACGTTCACCGAATACTTACAGCGATTGAGTTTTGGGGGAGCGATCGCCGTTCTTGTCATCCTCGTCGCACTCCCCTGGTTATTTCCCGATATCTGGCGCGCGAAATTCGAGCATCTCGAAGATTTACCCCATCCGCGTATCAATCATCCGAGAGTTCTAGCCGCGGGGGGAATTATTGTTTTCTTCGTGCTTCTTTTCTTCGTGATCGGCGAAACTTTCCCGGTTCCCCTCTCTCCCGCCGCGGTCGCCCTCATGGGAGCTACCCTAGCTTTATTACTCGCCCATCAATCGAAAATCGATACCGTTCATAATATTCTCAAAGATGTGGACTGGAGTACCCTAATCTTTTTTATGTCCATTTTCGTCCTCATCGGGGGTTTAGAAAAAACGGGCGTGGTCAATAGTTTATCCGGAATCCTCGCAGTATTATTGGGGACGAATATCGCGTTAGGTTCCCTCGTTCTCTTATTTTTTGTCGGTTTACTCTCCAGTGTCGTTCCTAATATTCCCCTCGTGGTGGCGATGGTTCCCCTGCTGAAACAATATATTGTCAACGTGAATTTAGCCGGGCCGGAAATTCTCTCTCCCGATTACGCGGGGGTTTTTCCCGTTGCCGTCCTGCCCCTTTTCTACGCGATGATGTACGGCGCGACGCTAGGAGGAAACGGCACACTGGTGGGCGCGTCCTCGAATATTGTCGCCGCCGGGATCGCCGAACAACACGATAGTAAAATCACGTTCAAAACTTTTTTACGCTACGGGATTCCCGTGATGATCGCGCAGTTGCTAATCCTGGCGCTGTATCTCGCGGTTTTCTTTTTGCGGTAGGATCGAGGTTTGCCCCCGCGTGAAGGTTGAGAGGTTATGGAAGTTCTCCCGGCGATCGATATTCTCGAAGGAAAATGTGTCCGCTTGTATCAGGGCGATTATCAACAGTCGCGGGTGTTTAACGAGAATCCCGTCACCGTGGCGTTGCAGTGGGTGGAACAGGGGGCGACGCGCTTGCATCTAGTCGATCTCGACGGGGCGAAAGAGGGAAAATCGGTCAATTTACCGACGATCGAGGCGATCGTCCGCGCCGTGGATATTCCCGTACAGGTGGGCGGCGGCTTGCGAGATGTAGCGGGCGCGAGTAATTTATTCAATATCGGCGTAGAATACGCGATTTTGGGGACGATCGCCGTAGAAAATCCCGATCTCGTTAGCGAACTAAGCCAACGTTTCCCGAAACGGATTCTCGTCGGCATCGACGCGCGCGGGGGTAAGGTGGCGACGCGGGGATGGTTGGAAACCTCGGAGGTAGAGGCGATCGATCTCGCGCGACGGATGGCATCGCGGGGAGTCGCGGGGATTATCTACACCGATATCCACCGCGACGGGACGTTAACGGGGCCGAATCTGCCCGCGTTACGGGAATTAGCCGAGGCGATCGAGATTCCGGTGATCGCGTCCGGGGGGGTGAGTTCGCTGACGGATTTACTCAGTTTACTCGGTTTGGAATCGATCGGCGTGACGGGGGTAATCGTCGGCCGCGCGCTATACACGGGAGAGGTGGATCTCGGTGAGGCGATCCGCGCGATCGGCCCCGGTCGCTGGCAGGATGTGCCGCCGAATTTCATCGCGTGAACCATGAGATTCGAGTTTATCGTGGAAGGCCCGCCGGTTTCCCAACAAAGTAAAGGTGGTAAGGGCGATCGACTCCGAAAGTGGAAAGCCTTCGTGCGACAAGAGGCCGAAAAATATTGGTCGGACGAACAAGAAACCACCACCGAACCCGTTATGCTTCAGATTATTTATTTCTATGATGCCGAACGTCCGGATAGAATATTGGACGTAGATAATATCGTCAAACCGATTCAAGACGCGATCAAAGGTCTAGCCTACGTCGATGACGCTCAAGTAACCGATCTCTTAGTTAGAAGGAGGAATTTATCGAATAACTTTACTATAGAAAATATCACCGAACCTCTAGTAGAAGGTTTCGCTCGCGGGAAAGAGTTCCTGCACATTATTGTCAGCACTGTATCCGATCGGGAGGTACTCACAGAATGGCGATCGTAACCGAGAAACAACACGGAGAGCAACTTTTGAAAGTCGCGAATGATTATAAAGCGAAAGGTTTCGAGGTTATCTTCCAACCACAAACCGAAGACTTACCCGACTTTATGAAAAATTATCGTCCAGATCTGCTCGCCCGTCGGGGAGAAGAATCGGTAATCGTTGAAGTTAAGTCCCGTTCCTCTCTAGATTCTGCTACCGCGCAATATTTAAGTTCGTTGAGTCGAGAGATTAAAAAACATCCGGGGTGGACATTTCAATTAGTCATGATCAACCCAGAGAAAATAGATAATAATTCCGAGGCTGTCTATTCTTGGAAATTAGCGGAGATAGAAAAAAAATTTGCGAACGCGAGACAATTGATTCAGTATCCAGAAGCGGCGATCTTGTATCTTTGGTCGCTCATCGAGGCTTTATTAAGACTTCTCGCCGAAAAAGAGGAAGTCAGTATTCGGGAAGTGAATCCGAGTTATTTAATTAAGAAATTAACCGTGGAGGGGGTAATTGACAGGAACGAATATCAAATGCTTACAAACGCCTTTTCCCTACGAAACGCGCTCGCTCACGGATTTACTCCCCTAAATTTACCCTCGAATTCTGTTGAGGAATTCATTAAATTAACAGAACAGTTGCTATTGTATTTCCAAGACCGGCGATCGAGCGCTGACGAAAGCGGGAGTAATCCTAACGCGTAAACCGGGTAAAATTCGCGTGAAAAAGCGATCCATCTTTATTATTCGCCCGATTTTCGAGCTTTTAGATCGCGAAAGATGAATCGCGCGCGAGGTCTTTTCTTTCTCCGTCGTCGATCGATCTAGCTTCTGGTCGCTTCCGTGACGACTTCCTTGGGAACCACGAGAGAAACGCCGTTTTTCGTCTCGATCTGGTAGAAAACCCGGCTTAACTGCGAGGGGCAACAGAGGGGATCGGTGTCTCGGTAACGGTTGAAGACGGTGAGTAGGCGATCGCCATTCTGGAGGATCGTTCTCTGCGAGGAACCGTCGGTTCGGGAATCCATCGGCCGGGGGGAGAGTGTCCCGACGAATTTGCCATCGACAAAAACGAACTCTTGATAACCCATCGGTCGGCACATTCCATCTACCCCGCTCATCGCCAAAATTACCGAGGTTTTGCCGTAGGATTGCACCGCGCCGTAGAGTAGCCAGCCCAATTTCTCGATCGCTTTATCGGACGGGGTGGTTCCCTCGCGAACCTGCGCGCTACATTGATTGTCGATGACGGTTTTTACCGGCGGTTTCGGAATACTCGCGCCCGTTTTATTCCAATTGGTCAGGGGTCGATCGAGCCATCCCCGCGGCGCGTCTTTCGGCGAAGTTTCGGCTTTTTCGGGGGTTTGGCTGATGATTTCCAGTAATTTCCACTCCTCGGCACTTTTATCCGCGGGTGGGTTCTCGACTCTCTCGATCGCCACTTTTAACTGATATTGGAATCCGGGCTTAAAATCGAATCCCTCGATCGAGTTATAAAATAATTTCCACTCTTCCTCGGGTTTTTCCTTAATTTGTAGGCATTCTTGAGGTGCGACCCCCGTACAGGGCTTTTTTCGCGAGTTTACCCAGATTGTCTTCTCCGATCGCGTGATTTTCGGCGCGGGGGTAAAGGTTAAAATGCCGAGCGTGTCGTCACCGCGATAAACCAGTTGTAAGTCTCCTTTCCCGGTGATGGCGTATTGTTGAACTCCCTTCAACGCGGTCAAAAATTGGGCTTCCTGTTTCATCCAGGGTTCGGGACAGGCTTTTCGCGACGTGACGATCGCTTCGTTGACGCTGAGGTTGTTGTCTGCCACCTGATAACCGGTGTTGTAGCGATTACATCCCGCGGAACCGGCAAGCGTCGATTTACTGAAGGAAAGGGTGATTTCCGTCTCTTTTAGCGGGGTTTTTCCCGTCCACGCGGTTAATTTCCAGTTGGTTCCGTCTAGGGTTGTCGGAGTGTTTTGAGCGATCGATCTCCCTCCCGCCAACGCACAACTTAAGCCGATTGTCAAGAAAATTGCTGTCGCTCTTCGTTTCATGATCTCGTTCCCGCGGTCGCGTCAATGATTACATTATGACCCGATCGATCTCCCCGTTCGCATGAGGTTTATCAGGATTTAGAGACGGGAAAAGAGCGATCGAGGTTTCCTAAAGGTCGATTTTTTCCCCGCGGATGGCGAGATCTAGGAGTTCGATCGGGTGAATTAAAAGGATATCTTTTCCCTGTAGTTGTAGATGTTTTTTAATCTGTAGAGAACAACCGGGATTCGGGGAAGCGATCGCTTTCGCCCCGGTATTCGATAAATTCTCTACCTTTTGCCGTCCCAATTCATCGGCGACTTCCGGCTGTAACATATTATAAACCCCCGCGCTCCCGCAACATAACGCCGCGTCCACAGGTTCCTTTAATTTCACGTTGGGAATCTGCTGTAATAGTTGACGAGGTTGAACGCTGATTTTCTGTCCGTGCAATAAATGACAGGCATCCTGATAAACGAGCGGAAATTCGCCGTCGGTAACGGGAGAAAGTTCGCTGGTTAACCCGACTTCGGCGAGAAATTCCTGCACGTCCCGAACTTTAGAAACAAACGCTTTCGCCTTCTCTTTATATTCGGGATCGTCGGCGAGAATATGATGGTACTCTTTCAACGTGTGACCGCATCCCGCCGCGTTGATAATAATATAATCGACATCCGTTCCCGCGAAACTATCGATCATCTGTCGTGCGAGGGTTTTCGCTTGTTCTTCCTGTCCCTGGTGCGCGGGTAACGCCGCACAACAGCCCTGACTTTTCGGAATAACCACCTCGCAACCGTTGGCGGTTAGAACTCTCACCGTCGCCTCGTTCACCGGGGAGAAAAAGAGTCTCTGCACACAGCCGAGAATTACCCCGACTCGATACCGTTTTTCTGTTCGGGAGGGAATCACATCGGGATAGTTTTTAAAGAGAGAGGATAACGTGATTTTCGGCAAGATAGACTCCATCGCGGCGAGACGGGGAAAGAGTGCTTTTAAAATTCCCGACTTTCTAATAATGGTTTGTAAGCCTAACGTCTGATAGAGCCAGAGAAGAGGTAAGAATAACTTTAAACGGACGGGATAGGGAAAGAAGTTAAAAATTAACGCTCTAAGGATTCGATCGGCTAAATTTCGGGGTTGATTCCGTTCGACTTGGGGACGGGTGGCGGCGATTAATTTATCGTACTGGACTCCCGACGGACAGGTACTCACGCAAGCGAGACAACCGAGACAGGTATCGAAATGTTGTGTCGTGGTTTCGTCGAGACTTGCTTCTCCTTTATTAATCGCGTTCATCAGATAGATTCTGCCTCTAGGGGAATCCATTTCTTTGCCGATCACGCGATAACTGGGACAGGTGGAAAGACAGAAACCACAATGGACACAGCTATCGATCAACGCTTGCGCGGGCGGATTTTCCGCGTCGAATCCTTTATTTTTCCGGTCTAATAGTTCTTGAAAATTCACGGAATGTTCGGAGAGTTGCATAGGGATTAATTAGATTTTATTAATAAAGCGTTCCGGATTAAAAATCCGATTCGGATCGAACTTGTTTTTGAGGGTTTTCATCAGATCGATCGAGTTCCCCGTATAGCCCCAGGGTTCGATCGATTCCTTCACCGACTTCGGCGCGCTTAAAAGGGAGAGATAGCCCTGATTTTCGCCCGTCATACCCCGAATTCTCGCGATATCCGCGCCCGCGGGAAGGATCAGTTTACCGACACCGCTACCGATATTAATCGAACCGATACCATCGATTCCGGGGACGATCGCGCCGAACGCGCTCGGTAGTATTCCTATTTTGCAGAAGTTCGCGTCCTTGTCGCCGGGATGATCCATCGTGTTTCGGTATCGTTGCCATAGATCGCGTTCTTCCCCGTCTCGATAGTAATCGATCGAACAGTCTAATTGTCCGGCGAGAGCGGCGATCTGTTTCCCCTGTTCGGCGATACTTTCGGGGATACTCTCGAAGCGTAGCAGTAATCCGATTTTCTCGATCGAGGTTAACGCTTTCACCATTTTCTCGGTAAGAATTTCGGCGATGGTAGGAGTTAACGCCGATTGACGGATAATATAGCTCAATTTCGCGATACTTTCCCCGCTTCCCGTGATTAGTAACGTTTCCGAGTCCGAAATCATCGGGAACAGTCGCAGGGTAACTTCGGAAATAATCCCTAATGTGCCGAAAGAGCCGGTAAATAGCTTCATCATGTCGTATCCCGCCACGTTCTTCACCACGCGCCCGCCAGCTTTCGCGATCGCCCCATCGTGACGGACGAAGGAAAATCCCAAAATCAGATCCCGGACTCCCCCGTAACGCTGTCGCCACCCTCCCGCGTCCGCGGTAGCCACGAGTCCGCCGATCGTGGTTCGATCGAGGTAACTAGGATCTACCGGTAAAAATTGACGACTAGGAGCTAAAAAAGCCTGTAAATCGGCGAGAGTCATTCCCGCTTCCACGGTAATTACTAAATCCCCTACCGCGTGTTCGATCGCTCGGTTTAGCTGTCCCGTACACACGACGATCCGCGGGGAATTCACGGGATTTCCCCAATCTAGTTTACTCCCCGCGCCGCGAATCAGGAGCGGCCAGCGATTTTCGTTCGCGATGCGGACGATTTCGGCTAAAGTTTCGCTATTGTCGGGAAAAACGAGACAATCGGGGGGATTCCCGGTGATGGCGTTTTCGATATTCTCTCGATCGCTTTCCCCGACTTGTTCCCACGGGATAACCTTCGTGTCCGCGGGCAAAATAGAGGCGAGATGGGAGGCGATCGAACTGGTCATTGCAATCGGTGATGGAGGGTCTGTTACTCAGGGTACTGTACTTTGGCGGGCGATCGATCGGCGGATTCCTTTCTTCGTAACCGACTTTATCACCGCTAATTCGTGCGATAATGATTAATCTCGTGCATCGGTCTTAACGCTAATCATAATGAGTGTCAATTGGACGAACCGTCGCGCCGGGCGATTAAGCGCGTTACCCCCCTACGTTTTCGCGCGACTGGATGAACTGAAAGCCCTCGCGCGCGCGGAAGGATTAGATTTAATCGATTTGGGGATGGGAAACCCCGACGGATTCGCGCCGCGTCCGGTGATCGAGGCGGCGATTGAAGCCTTTGAAACGCCCCAATTTCACGGTTATCCGCCCTTCGAGGGAACCGCCAGTTTTCGCGAATCGATCGCCAAGTGGTATCATCGCTCCTACGGGGTGACACTCAACCCCGATAACGAGGCGTTACCGCTCCTAGGCTCGAAAGAAGGACTCTCTCACCTCGCCCTCGCGTATATAGATCCCGGTGACGTGGTTTTAGTCCCGAGTCCCGCGTATCCCGCCCATTTTCGCGGGCCGTTAATTGCCGGCGCGACGCTGTACCCGATTCTTCTCAAAGCCGAACAGGACTGGATCATCGATCTCTCCAGTATTCCCGAAGACGTGGCGCGACGGGCGAAAATCCTCTATTTCAACTATCCGAGCAATCCTACCGCCGCGGTCGCTCCTAGAGAATTTTTCGAGGACGTGGTGAAATGGGCGCGACATTACGATGTCATGTTGGTTCACGATCTCTGCTACGCGGAATTAAGTTTCGACGGCTATCAACCCACCAGTTTATTAGAGATCGAGGGCGCGAAAGATATTAGTGTCGAGTTCCACACCCTTTCTAAAACCTACAATATGGCGGGGTGGCGCGTCGGTTTCGTGGTGGGAAATTCGGATATTATTCAGGGACTGCGAACCCTGAAAACGAATCTCGATTACGGCATTTTCTCGGTAATTCAAAAAGCGGCGGAAACCGCCCTACAATTGCCCGACGAGTACGTGAAAGCCGTTCAAGATCGTTACCGGCAACGTCGGGACTTTCTGATCGCGGGATTGGCGGAATTGGGATGGAATGTTCCCCCGTCGAAAGCGACGATGTATCTCTGGGTTCCCTGTTCCGTGGGCATGACTTCCACGGATTTCGCGCTCTCCGTATTGCAGAAAACCGGGGTGGTGGTGACACCGGGGAACGCGTTCGGCGAGGGGGGCGAGGGTTACGTTAGAGTGAGTTTAATCGCCGATCTCGATCGCCTGGGTGAAGCCCTACGACGCTTGAAAGACGCGGGAATTCGCTATCAGTAGATGATTCATCCCTAAAAACAGTCAGAATAGAGTTAAAACTCTCGATCTCGTAAAAACTGGTAAAATACGAGATCGAGATAAATTGATATAGAATAAAGGTCGTTCAAGAAGAGCTACAGGGGTGAATTCGCGCTACAGACAGGAAAGTCGATCGATTTATAACAACGCGATTTCCGACTATGACAGGTACTATTTTGATGAAAAAACAGGTGGGTTCGTTCTCATTCATGAGAATCATAATATTAACGATTCCGAACGCTTTATTGCCGAAGTATTCGCTAGACTGGGGAATCGGGTAACATTACTCGATGAACGAGCCGAATCTGGTGTTAAAACCCCTGATGCGGACATAAATGGCGATATTTGGGAGTTTAAAGAATTGAGTCCCGATGCCGTGAGTATTAAAAATACGATTCAAAGAGGAGTTGCCAGTGGAAAAAAAAGTGCCCCGAATGTCGCCTATTATATTAATCATAATCGTGCCGATATTCGAGATATTAATCGAGGTATCACTAGAGCGTTAGTTTGGGATACCGATGAATATTTACAAAAACTGGCTTTAGTTTTTAATGATGGTAGTTTACAGCTACTAAGTAGGGAGGAATTGGATAATGGAGAGTGTTTTCGAGAGTTTTAAAGAAAGGATTGAAGTCGGCATTAAAAATAACATTCCCGTGGAGTCGAGATTGATTATTCTCGGAGAGATTATCTATGGGGCGGAACGACAAGATTTAACGCCGAAAGAAGCGAGAGAACTGGAAAATCTCTTGAACTTAAGCGAGCTATTGCAAAATTATCAAAGCCTAAGAGAACAAGCGATTTTCGGCGAATTAATCCCGCGATAAGCTTTACTGCATCCTCCAGATGACTGAAACATCGGTCGCGTTCCCACCCGATTTATCCACCACTTACCGGGGGAATTAATACCACCTCGTCGCCGTTTTCTAACCGGGTCTCTCCCCCGACAAACTGGAGATTTACCCCGAAACGCGTTACCTCCCGCCATCGCGCTAATTCTGGATGTCGATCGATCAGATGATCCAGAATCCCGCTTACCGGAGTCCCCGCGGGAAAGGATAAAACTAACTCCGAGGTTTTACAGGTTTCTTGATAGATCGCGAATAGTTTGACGGTAATCTCGATCGTTTCCATAGACAATACATCGCGTTTTTATTAGGACAATAACACCAACTGGGAACCCCGATCGCTTTTCCGAACCTCGATACGGTGTTGAAAAGCCTCCTTAAACTGCGGTATATGGGTTACGGTGAGAATACAGGCGAAATCCGGCGCGATGGCGTTGATCGCGGCGATCAGGCGATCGCATCCTTCCGCGTCCTGGGTTCCGAATCCTTCATCGACAATGAGCATTTGTAGGGCCGTTCCCGCTCTCTGTGCCAATAATCTCGCTAAAGCTAACCGGATCGAGAAATTAATTCGGAAAGCTTCCCCTCCCGAATAGGTTTCGTAAGGACGCGATCCCCGCGCGTCGGAAATGATAATGTCTAGCGTGTCGATTAACTTCTGCTGGCGTTTTTTCGTGCCTTTTCCCGCTTTTTGGGTGACGAATTGAACGTGAAATTGATTTCCCGTCAAACGGGCGAGAATTTGATTGGTTTGCGCTTCCAATTGCGGTAGGACATTCTCGATCATCAGCGTTTGTAAACCGTTTTTTCCAAAAGCCTTGGCGAGTTCCACGTAAACGCGGTACTGTCGGCGAACACGGGCTAATTGCTCTTGATTCTCCCGATAATCGCTCTCCATCGCTTCTAATCTCGCGATCCCTTCTTCTATCCGTCCTTTTTGGAATACGAACTCGTCGTGTTGTCGCTGTCGATTCTCGATACCCGCGGAGACAATCGCGATTTCCTGCCGGTAATCGGTGAGACTCGCTAACTGTCGCTGTAATGCCTCGATTTCCCCGCGGGTTTTCTCCCTGTCTTCCTCCCGAAGTTCGATTCTCCGTTGAACTTCCTCGATTCTGGCTTGAATTTCGGGATAGGAGCGTTCGGCTTGCTGTAAATCCTGATACTGTACCCGCACTCCCTCTAACTCCCGGAGAAGGTTCTGGATATCCTGATGACGGGATCGATCGTACCCCAATTCTTGAATCGATCGCTCTAACCGTTGGATCTCCTGTTGTAAGGGCGATCGCTCCAACAATTCCCGCTTTTCCCGTTCTAATCGCTCTAATTTTTCCGTTAACTTCGGTTTTTCTAGATTTAAGTTCGCCAGACGGGTGTTCGCGCTTTTAATCTCCGCCTGTTTAATTTCCGCCCAGCGCCACCGTTTTTCTTCCCCGCGAACGAGCGCGTGAGTCTGTTCATCGTATTGTAAACCCGCGATCTCCCGATCGACCAGTCGCGATTCCGCCTGTAAATCGAGCGCGTAATGTCCGGTGTCTAACCGCGATTGTAACTCCGAGATCGAGCGCTCGATCTCCTCTAACTCGATTTCCCGATCCTCGCTGGCTTCTAATCTCGCCTCTAACTGCCCGTATTTCTGCTGTAAGAGCGGCTGTTCCTGCAATTCTTGTTTCAATCGCTTGTATTCTTGCCGTAGCGGTACGACATCGCGATCGATCGCCGCCAATTGTTCCTGGATCTCCCAGATCTGTTCCTGAAGTAATTGCTGTTGTCGGTTGGTTTTCTCGATCACCTGATGCCGGTGATGACTGTCGAGATCCTGTTCGCAGAGGGGACAAACCGAGTCGGGAACGTTTAAACGGCTCAATTTATCGGACAATTCCGTGATTTGTTCCTCGTGTAATAGCTGTTTCTCGCTTAAGCTCTGTTTCGCTCCCTTGCTGGCGTTGCCTTTCTCCTCGACGCGTTTGTAATAAACCTGTTTTTTCTCCAACTCTTGCAGTTGTGCCGCTACCCGTAGGGCTTGGTCGCGTAATGCCGGCACTCGATCGAGTTCTTCCTGTAATCCCTCCCGTCTTTGCTGTAATTGCTCGATTTTCGCCACTAAAGACGCTCTCGCTCTCTCGATGTCCAGATTGAGCGTGGTACGTCGCGCGAGTAGGGGGGTGACTTGCAGGTATAACTCCTCCAACCGCACTAACCGTTGACGCTGGATATTTAACTGTTCCAGTCCCGCGTTGACATTCGCCGATTGCGCGAGAATTTGCCCGATTTCCTTTTCCTGTTGCCCTAGAGACTCTAATCTCGCCGAGGTTTTCTGAATTTCTAGGGTAAATTCGTTTTCCTGACGCTGTAACTGCCGCTCGATCTGCTGTTTGTTCAACTGCGCCGTCTGGAGTTCCTGAAACTTGCTTGACAGCAGTTCGTTTTCATGCTGTAGCTGGAGGAGTCGATCGTGGGAGGTAACGATCTCGTCTTTGCGGGCGATCGTGGTGGCGAGTTGGGTTAACTGTCTCTCCAGTCCCGATCGCTCTCGGGAGAGTCGATCGAGATCTTCGGAAATCGATCGAACCTGATTTTCCTGCCAATCGAGTCGATCCTGCCACGTTTTCCGCTGGTATTGTTCCCCCTCTAGCCGTTGTAATCGCGCTCGATCGAGTTCCTGTTCCGAGTTAATCCGGTTGATTTCCGCCTCTAATTCCTGTAATCTTCGCTCTAACTCGCCTCTTTCCTCTAAACCCCGCTCGATCGGTTCGAGACTTCTTTCTAACTGTTGCATCTGTCCCTCGAACTGTTTCGAGAGATCTTTCGCCTTGATCGCGAGGGTTTCGTAGCGATCGAGTTGCAAGAGTTCGGCGAGAATCTGCTTCCGTCCGCTCGGATTCTGCTTCATAAACTCGTCCGCCTGTCCCTGTCGGAGATAGGCGGAATTGACGAAGGTACGGTAATCGAGTTTCAGACAGCGATCGATCTGCTCTTGGGTATCCTTGATCCGTTTTCCCGTGAGAGAGAGAAATTTATCGCCATTTTTAACCTGAAAATCCAGAGAAACCGCTTTCCCGCCCCGTTGCCGCCCGCGGATCACCCGGTAAGTCTGTTCCCCGTAGTGGAACTGAAAATCGACGCGAACGTGATCGGTTCCCGCGTGGATCACGTCATCCTCGCTCGCGGCGCGACTTTCGCCCCAGATCGCCCAAGACATCGCCTCCAGTAGAGAGGATTTCCCCGCGCCATTCGCCCCACAGATACACGCGGTATGCAATCCCCGAAAATCCAGTGTCGCCTCTCGATAGCTGAAGAAGTTTTGCAGGGTGAGTTGTAACGGGATCATCGCGCGATAGGGAGGGGGGAGGTGGGGAAGGTAGGGGAGGTGAGGGAGTTTTTGGGGAAAAGGGGAAGGGGAAAAGGCTACCTTTGATTCTTTCCCCTTTCCCCTTTCCTCCCGCCTCCTGCCTTTTTCCTATAATAGTACAGAATTATTTATTAAAGAGAAAAAGGGAAAATCACCTCGATCGGGGCGGGAAGCATCGCGCCGCGGGAGTCGAGGATCTGTACTAATACTAAATAGGCGACGGCGATGGCGATCGAGATCGCCCCGGTGATAATCGCGACAATTTTTCCGGTATTCATACCAACCTCTGTAAAAATTCGTTTTAGAAGCTAATAATCCTGAAAAATTCGGATTTTCAGGAAATCGATCGGGAGTCGATCGACAGATTATCTCTTGTTAATCTAATTAGTTCCCTCCTGACTCCTGACTCCTGACTCCTGACTCCCGCCCCCTATTTCGTGACGATCTCGGCGGCCGCGGCGGGGACGGGAACCGCTTCGAGATCGACGGTGACGGAGAGTTGTTCGGGATAGGAGGAAAATTCGGGGAGAATTTCATTGGTGAAGGCTTCGGCGGCTTTCGATCGATAGCGGCTGGGATTGATGATCACCGATAAGGTGCGGCGAATTTCCACGTCTTTAATCCGCGTCGCGTGGAGGACTCCCATCTGTAACTCCTTCTCGATCGCCGTCACCGAGACGAACGCCGCTCCCAATCCCGATTGTACGGCGTTTTTAATCGCCTCGATCGAGTTGAGTTCCATTTCTACCTTGAGACGTTTGGTGTCGATATCGCATCGGCTGAGGACTTTATCGATCACCTTGCGGATCGTCGATTGGGAGTCGAGGGTAATAAATTTGAGACGGTAGAGATCTTCCTTCTGGATCGTCTCCACTTTCGCCAGCGGGTGAAAAACGGGCAGAACGAGCGCTAATTCATCGTCCGCGTAGGGAATCACCCGTAAGGTTTCCTGTAACTCCGCGGGAACCTCGCCGCCGATTATGGCTAGATCTACCTGTCCGTTGGCCACTCCCCAGGAGGTGCGTCGGGTAGAATGTACCTGTAACTGTACGGAGACTTCCGGGTATTTCTGACGGAAGAGACCGATCATCCTCGGTAGGAGATAGGTTCCGGTGGTTTGCGACGCGCCGACGATCAGGGTTCCTCCCTGAAGGTTCTGGAGATCCTCGATCGCCCGGCAGGTTTCCTGACAGAGAGTGATAATTTTCTCGCCGTAACTCAACAGTAAATAGCCGGCTTCCGTTAATTGGGCTTTTCTCCCCCCCCGATCGAATAGCGGAACGTTCAGTTGTTTCTCTAGATTCTGTACCTGTAAACTCACGGCGGGCTGGGAGACGTACAGTGTGTCCGCCGCCCGTTTAAAACTTCCCTCGGCGGCGATCGCCTTGAGGATTCTCAATTGGTCTAAGGTGAAAGGAATATCGGTCATAGAAGCCCCAAGATGAGGAAACGCGCGACGAGGACGGCAATTTTAGGATAAATCTTGAGCGAACGTATCTAGCGTATCTAGCGTATAGAGATACTGACATGACAGTAGCACAACGCGGGGATCAATTTTTCACCGACTCGCGGCCGGGGTTTCGGGGGGTCTAAGCGATCTCGCCCGATCGATTTGTTCGCGTTCTCTGTCCGTCAACGGGATCGTCTATCGCCGGTTATCGTCGCGGATAAAGTGGATAAAATCGAGAATCGCGCCGCGACGATCCGATAAATTTTTCGAGAGAGAGAAACGATTCGGTACGCGATCGTCGTCCGCGCCCGGTTATTAATAACATTTCTCAGGAAAAGGCAGTACAGGAACCGATCGCCGGAAACCCGTTAACTCGTTCCTTATCCAATGCCGAACCGCTTCGAGTTCGAGAGGCGATCGAACCCCGCTCAAGACTCGACTAACGTGACACTGGAGGACTTGATCACCGCGTACACGGTTTGTTTGACCCGTAAACCGAGTTGTTCGGCGGAAGCGGTGGTGATGACGGAAGCGATCTCCACGCCGGGCGCGAGGGCGATCGATACCTCCGTGTCTACCGGCCCCATGATGATGCGCCGGATCTGACCCTTGAGGACGTTACGGGCGCTGAGTCGCATCGCTTTGAGATCGGCATCTCCTTTCAAAAGTTGCACCCGCGCGGGTTTCGGGGGAAACGCGATCGGACTATCGGGGGACGGCGCGTTTCCCAAAGATCGCACCAGTTCCCGGAGGATTTCCGTTTTCGTCCTTCCGGCTTGCTGGCAGTATTCCTCTAAAAGTTTTCTCTCTTCCTCGGTAGATTGAAAGGTGATCCATCCCTGCTCTTTTCTGGGCATTGTCCCTGACCAATAAAATTGGTAATCCTAGATCAAGACTATTCTAGTCCCTATTCACGCTCTCGTCTTCCGTCGGAGAATACCAAAATTCCCGGTATTCCGTCGGGGATAACGCGCCCGATCGCTTACGAATCCGTTTCCCGTCCCCGTTCTTTACCAACTTAATTTCGATGGCGAGAGAGGGGCGATCGCTATACCTACTATGTTCCCGGGACTCTCGCGCTCTCGATCGCCCGAAATCCATAAAAGCCAGTATTTTCAAGAGAGGTATCGCTCGGGGAATCACGCCATACCAGTTAAGTTGGTATCCTGCATCATCGGATACAGATTTCGGAAGGGGAAATCCGTTTTGATAGGGGGTATGGGCCGAACTAGCCAACCTCACCCCGATCGAATGAAAAGACGACATTTCCTCACCTTCCTCGTCGCGATCGCCGTTAGCCTACTTCTTTCCACGGGTCTGAAACTCTTCAACCCGCCGATGGCGATCGCGCGAACGAACACCACCCTACTCGTCTCCGCCGCCGCGAGCCTCAAGGACGCGCTTCAAGAAATCAATCCGGGATTCGAGCGGGCGAACCCGAATATCAAAGTCAACTACAATTTCGGCGCGTCGGGAGCCTTGCAACAGCAGATCGAGCAGGGTGCGCCCGCCGATATCTTCCTCTCCGCCGCCACCCGACAGATGGACAATCTGGCGCGAAGTAACCTGATTCTCCCGAACACCCGCCGGAATTTGCTGACGAACCGACTGGTTCTCGTCGTTCCGAGAGATTCTACCCTGAAAATCGACAGTTTTCGCGATCTGACGAATCCGAATATTCAAAAAATTTCCGCGGGCGAACCCCGGAGCGTACCCGCCGGCCAGTATAGCGAGGAAGTTTTCAAAAATCTCGGGATTCTGGAACGGATTCGATCGAAACTCGTTTTCGCGAACTCGGTTCGTAACGTTCTCGCCGCCGTAGAAACCGGTAACGCCGACGCGGGCATCGTTTACACCACCGACGCGAAGATCTCCGATCGGGTAAAAGCGATCGCCACCGCGCCCGAAAATCTCCACTCGCCGATCGTCTACCCGATGGCCGTGGTCGCGACGAGTAAAAACCAGGCCGCGGCCCGATCGTATCTGAGCTATCTAACCAAAGCTCCCGCGAGAGCCATTTTCGAGAAATTCGGCTTCGGAATCGCTAAGTAGGGTGGATTAGCGAAGCGTAATCCACCGAGGAGCGGGAGGTACAAGAAAAGGATCGAGGTGAAAGTCCCAAAAGTAGCCTTTTCCCTTTTCCCCTTCCCCTTTTCCCGAAAAAATCCCCCACCTCCCCATCTCCCCACTTCCTCGATCGATGCAAGACCTTTCCCCGCTCTGGATCTCGCTGAAAACCGCCCTGATCGCGGTCATCGTCATCTTTTTCCTCGGAATCGCGGCCGCTTACTGGATGTTGGGTTATCGCGGTCGGTGGCGATCGGCGATCGAGGGAATTTTCGTCGCTCCCCTAATCCTTCCCCCCACCGTCGTCGGATTTCTCTTACTCCTACTGTTCGGACGCAACGGCCCGATCGGACAGTTGTTACAATTCCTGAGCGTCCGCGTCGTTTTCACCTGGTACGCGGCCGTGATTACCGCCACGGTAGTCGCCTTTCCCCTGATGTACCGCACCACGCTCGGCGCTTTCGAGCAGGTCGATCCCAACCTCTTACAGGTGGCCCGCACCCTCGGCGCGACGGAAAGAAAGATCTTCTGGCGGATACTTTTACCGTTATCGCTTCCCGGAGTGTTGGCCGGGTTAACCCTCGCCTTCGCCCGCGCTCTCGGGGAATTCGGCGCGACGTTAATGCTCGCGGGCAATATCCCCGGACAGACGCAGACGATCCCGATGGCCATCTATTTCGCGGTCGAGGGGGGCGCGATGAATGAGGCTTGGCTCTGGGTGCTGATTATTATGCTGATCTCGCTGTCCGGGATTATCGCCGTGAATGTCTGGCAGGGACAACGCCGGAAACAACTCGGGCAGAGGGGCGCGGGAACGATCGAGCCGATCGAGACCGACGATCCGATCGCTCCCTGGGAGGGACGCGATTTCGCCGTTTTGCAGTCTCAAACTCTCCACGAGGGCGCGGCGGGCTTACTCGCCGATATCGAGCGGCATTTACCCGGATTCTCTTTAAATGTGGCGTTCACTTCTTACAATCAACCCCTCGGACTGTTGGGAGCTTCCGGGTCGGGGAAAAGTATGATCCTGCGATCGATCGCCGGGGTGGAAACGCCCTCGAAAGGTCGGATCGCTCTCAACGGGCGGGTATTATTCGACTCGGAAAAAGGCATCAACCTCCCCGCGCGCGATCGTCGGATCGGTTTCGTGGTGCAGAATTACGCGCTCTTCCCCCATCTCACGGTCGCGGAGAATATCGCCTTCGGTCTGTCGAAAAAACTCGACCCGAAAATCATCCGACAGAGAGTGGCGGCGCAGTTGGAACTGGTGCAGTTACCCGGCATGGAAAACCGTTACCCCCATCAATTATCGGGGGGGCAACAACAACGGGTAGCGATCGCGCGGGCCCTCGCCGGTCGTCCGGAAGCGCTGTTACTCGACGAGCCTTTTTCCGCGCTCGACACGCATCTACGGGGACAGTTAGAGCGGCAGATGGTGAAAACCCTCGCCAACTACGACGGGATAACGATTTTCGTCACCCACAACCTGGACGAAGCCTACCGGATCTGCGATAACCTGATCGTTATGGAAAAGGGACGGGCGATCGCCAACGGTTCTAAAGTGGGGATTTTCGAGAGACCCGATAGTGTCGCGCTCGCGAGGATCACCGGCTGTAAGAATTTTTCCCGCGCTCGGGCGATCGCCGGCCGCGAGTTCGAGGCGATCGACTGGGAGGTTACCCTACAAAGTGTCGGGGAACTTCCCGGAAATTTCGCCTACACGGGAATCCGCGCCCATCAAATCCGGTTCGGCAACGATCCGACGAAACCGAATACGTTTCCCTGCTGGGTGGCGAATACTCTCGAAGCGCCCCATCGCGTGACCCTCTATCTCAAACTGAATCAGCCTTCCGGTGACGAGAGAGATTTTCATCTACAGGCGGAGCTTTATAAGGAGAGATGGCGAGAGATTAAGGATAAACCTTTTCCGTGGTTCGTCACGCTAGATCCGCCCCGGTTACTGTTATTGGAATGAGCGTTCGATTCCCCGGTTTCTCGAATCCTCGGTTCGGGTTAAGAATTTGACGCGCCACGCGCTATACCCCTTTACCTCTTGCTGAAAACTCTCAAATTTGTACCCGATCTACAGGCGAAAGTCTGTCAGCGAACGCCGGTTCTCGATTTTGGCTAAATTCTTCGATCTCTTTCTAAATCAAAAATCGCTTTCTCGTAACACCAGGCTAAATTTTTGTCAGGATATTTTTCTTGTAGATTATCGATCAATCTTTTTTCGATTCGGGTATCGTTTCCGACCATTTTTAATAATTGTTTTTGCAAGGCACGAGGGATTTCGTCCGGGGAGTTGTCGCCAGAGCGGGAAGGATTTCGATCGATCGTTTTTTTATCGATCGATACGATCGGGCGATCGGGTTCCGAGCTTTTTCGAGAGGTGGACGTTGTTCTCCTTCGAGGAGGGGACGATTTTCGTTCCTGTTGCCGATCTCGGGTTTCCATCAGCCACCAGAAACCGTAAGCCGCTCCGGCGATAAATAGCAGGAGTAGAGAGAGGAGAACGATGCCTAATCAATCAATTACCATAAACAGAAAATCGGGATTGTAAAATAATTTTACGGCCGACCCGATCGGCAATCCGTGATTTTCATCACCGTGATAAAATTGAAAACAAAAACCTTGTATTACCGCCTCACTCTCGACTTCCGCCAACTGGAAAACGGCACGATCGCCCTCGGTGCCGAACAACAACATTATTTAAAAAAAGTTCTCCGGTTGAAAACGAACGATCGATTTATCGCGCTCGACGGCCGGGGACAGTCCTGGTTAGCGGAAATCCTCGACAACCGCGCGCGTCTCCTCGAACCGATCGCCGGCTCGAACGAACTCCCGGTTCCCGTTACCCTGATGGTCGCGATCCCGAAAAACGGATTCGAGGATATTGTCCGTGGTTCCACGGAGTTAGGAGTCACCCGGATCGTTCCCCTGCTCACCCGTCGCGGGCTAGTCACCCCGAGCGCGGGAAAACTCGATCGCTGGCGGAAAATCGCTACCGAAGCCGTGGAACAATCGGAGCGCCAGATCGTTCCGACGATCGAGGAACCGCGCCCGTTTTTAGAAACTTTAGAAATTGTTGAAAATCGATCGAAACCACAGACAAGTTCTTATATTTGTGTTACCCGTAAGAAAGTCGATTCCCTTGTCTCCCGACTTCCCGACCGAAAACCGGCGGAAATCACCCTCGCCATCGGCCCGGAAGGCGGTTGGACCGACGGGGAAATCGATCGGGCGATCGCCGCTAATTTCACGGCCGTGTCTTTGGGAAAACGCGTGTTGCGAACGATCACCGCTCCCCTAGTCGCTCTCTCCCTGATCAACGCTTATCTAGAAGGCTAACACCCGATCATGATTAAAGAAGTCGCCGAGGCGATCGATCGCCAGGACTACCAGACCGCCGATCGACTGATCCGAGAACTCCAGAACGTCGAAACCGATAATCCCTGGCTGAAATTTTACGCGGCCCGTTTGAACGAAGTATCGGGAGAACTGGCGATCGCGGCCCGCGAGTACCGCGAACTCCTCCGATTAACCACCAACCCGAAATTAATCGCCAGTATCCGACAGGGAATCGGCCGGATCGAACTCATCGAACAAACCGAGATCCGAGAACAAAAACAGCAGAGACAGAGCGCCCTCGAACAAGCGAAGGCCGCTCCCGAAAACCAAGAGCTCGGCGTTTTAATCCTCGAACCGATCCCGAGCGAGCAGAAGCAGGCCGCCGCCAAAGAATTCGGTAGGATCATGGGACTCGATCCCTACACCGCGCGCTTACAGTTACCGAGTCGGGCGTGGCGTTTGTATCGTGTCGGCCCGCTGGGGGAACTCCAGGTCTACGTGAACGACTTCCGGGCGGCCGGAATTCCCTGTTTCTGCGCTCCCGTGGCGGCGATCGGGCGGCCGGAGGTGTATCTCGCCCTTCATTTCGAGAACGCGGACGAGCGGGCCAGCATCGTCTACGAACCCGTGCCGGGTAGCGAGGCACTCTTCTCCTTCGATTGGTCGGACGCGAGCGCGATCGTCGAGGGATTACTGCCCATTTTCGGCGAGTGCGTGGACGTGGACGCGCGACGGAAACAGATCCGCAAGATCGGCGTTCTCGATTACGCGCGGGTCATCGATCTCCATCTCCCGTCGCGAAACGCCATCGTCCGGATCTGCGATCGCCATTACAATTTTCAACGGGGCCACGCGTTTGCCGGCCGGCCCGCGGCCGGCGAGGCACAGACCACCAACCGCGACAACTGGAATCAACTCGATCGCTACCTGAAACAGAAACTTCCCGGGATTCCCGTCCGGTCGGACTTCCAACCCTTCGCGGAAACCACCGTCGATTTTTACCCGCTCCTGAAAGCGATCGATCCCCGTCTGGATCTGTTACGAATAGAAGAGACCTACTGGGATACGGCCTTTCAACTGTATAGCGGTCTGATCTTTCTAGAAAAATCCCCCCCACCCGCGTTACCATGACCTCCACTACCTACCCGCGTTCGCTTTTTGAGGATTGGTTCCAACCTTCCCCGAACCAAGACAGCGATCTCCTGCGCCAGATCGGTTTCCTGCCGGGGGTGAAAGAATTGTTGACGGCCCGGCAGGTTCACGCGCTCGAACACGCGACCGTCTGGGTCTTGAGCGAGATGGCCGCGGCCCGCGGGTCCGGCCCGGAAAGCCAACCGGATAACGAGGCCCTCGGGGGACTGTCCACCGATCGGGGATTCTACCTGTACGGTCAGGTCGATGTAAACGATCTGCGACGCGCCGTTTACCGCGCGCTGGAACGTCTCCGGAACGGCGAGTGGGATCTCGCGGTCCACCCCCGTTGCGGTACGAATCTATCGGTCACGCTGATGGTCACGGCGGGTTTGGTACTGGGAACCCACCTGCTCCTTCCCCGGGGCCCGATCTCCCAACTACTCGGCCTCGGTTTGGCGACCTCTACCGCCTTTCAAGTCGCCCCCGACCTGGGGATGTCGGCCCAGAAGTATCTGACGACCGCCATTCCCTTTAATCTAGAGATCGTGAGCGTTTCGCCGAAGAACGATGTCTGGGGTCGATCGGCCCATTTCGTGCGGGTGGCCTGGCGGGACTCGCAATAAAACGTAAAGTTAACCCCCTTCCCCCCGGCTCGCTCGGATTGTAACCTTTATAGGTAAATCCTTTAAAAATCAACACCTATGGCTGCAATCGAACGTGGAGCGAAAGTTAGAATCAAACGGAAAGACTCGTTCTGGTACGGGGACGTGGGAACCGTTGCCAGCGTTGACAAGAGCGGGATTCTCTATCCCGTCATCGTCCGCTTCGACACCGTGAACTACAACGGTTTCAGTGGTAGCGCGGGCGGGGTCAACACGAACAACTTCGCCGAAAGAGAACTCGAAGTCGTGCAAGCGGCTCCCGCCAAGAAATAAAGCGGCCCGGATAGTTGCTTTCACGCTAAGATAAAATACTCATTTCCTTGTTTTTTCATGCCGGAACTGCCCGAGGTAGAAACGGTTCGCCGGGGGTTAAATCAAACGACCCTAGGGCGAAAAATCACGGGTGGAGAGGTGTTCCTACCGCGGACCCTCGCCCACCCTTTTTCTTCGGACGCGTTCGATCGAGGCATCGCCGGGAGTTCGATCGAGACCTGGAACCGTCGCGGCAAATATCTCCTCGCGTCCCTCGATAACGGCAGTACCCTCGGTGTCCATCTCCGCATGACCGGACAACTGCTCTGGGTCGATACCGATAGTCCTCTCGCCGTCCATACCCGTATCCGCTTCCGATTCGAGGGAGAAAATGAACTCCGCTTCGTCGATACCCGCACTTTCGGGAAAATCTGGTGGATTCCCGCGGGAGAACCGCCGGAAAGCGTGATGACCGCGCTACAGACCCTCGGACTCGAACCCCTCTCGGATACCTTCACCCCCGACTATTTTTACCGGAAATCCCGCGGCAGTCGCCGTAATATTAAGACTTTCCTCCTCGATCAAACCGTCATCGCCGGTATCGGCAATATTTACGCCGATGAAGCGTTATTTAAGAGCGGCATCGATCCCCGAACCCTCGCGAACGAGCTAACGGAAGAACAAACGAAAGACTTGACAAACGCGATTATTTATGTATTGACCGAATCGATCGAGCGGGGCGGTACATCCTTCCGCGACTTCCGACATGTCACCGGGATTAACGGCAACTACGGCGCGGCCGCGTGGGTGTACGGTCGATCGGGCGAGAACTGCCGCGTCTGCGGGACGGGCATCGAGCGGGTGAAACTCGGCGGGCGATCGACCCATTTCTGTCCGAGTTGTCAGAGGAGGTAGGAGTCAGGAGGCAGGAGGCAGGAGGAAGATTATGATCGCGAAAAATATCAAAAAAAACTATTTATCGTGTATAATCTTAATTTCTGAAGTTTTTAGACCTTCCAAAACGAATCGCGCTTCGAGGTCTCCTGTTATCTACTGGAAGGAATGTCCAGGTTGGGAACGTAACGACGGATGAACTCGGCGATCGAGCGATCGAGACCCGCCGAGGAAGCGCGGGTGATCAGGAAACATTTAAATTGTTGTCCCTCGCTGAGATAGGCGGTGTAAGCGGCTTGTAGCAAAGGACGGAATTGTCGATCGTCGCGCAGGTGAATTTGGAAAAAGGCAAGCGAGAGCGCGTTCGCGTAGGTATCGATCAGGTAGGGAGAGGGTAGGGTGAGATCGATCGCCGACTCGATCGTCTGCGTTAAACCCGCGTCCAGCACCGAGAAATCGACGTGGGCCTGTCCCTCGATCATCAGGAGATATTTATCCTCGCTACTGAGCCAGGGAAACGATCGTACCTGCTCGAAAATCGCCGGGGTCGCGGGATCGTAGGTTCCAGCCGCCAGAATCACGGGAATTTTAATTTCCGCCAGCCCTTTCGGCCCGAAAATACTACTATTGACCGGATTGGCGGCGAAAACCGCTTTCACCCGCGGGTCGCGAAAATCGTAGTCTTTCCTCGGTAGGTTGAGAGCCTGGCACTGAAGGAGACGCGAGATATTCACGTAGCCGAATTCCCGACTACACTCGCTCTGTAGGTAGTCGAAATCGATCCGGGCGCCGGCCACCGCGAGCGCGGCGTAACCGCCGAAGGAATGTCCGCCGACTCCCACGTTGTTTAGATCTAAACGTCCCCCGTATTCGGCGGCGTTGCGTCGTTCCAGTTCATCGATCGTGTAGCGGAGATCGAGGGGGCGATCGATAAATTCGCTCCGGTCAAAAACCTCCCGCGAGAGACCGGCCAGTAGATTCTGCACTTGAATCGTGTCGCTCCCCGGATGTTGGGGCATCACCACCACGTAGCCGTAACTCGCCCAATATTCCGCCTGTCGCGCGAAATCTTCCGGACGCGAGGCCAGACCGTGAGAGAAAACGATCACCGGGATTTTTCCCGCGCCGAACGATTTCGGTTGGAAAATCAGCGCGTAAAATTGACGGTTCCGACTCTTATCCGTCAATATCCAGCGTTTTTCTTCTACAGCATAGGGGCCGGGCTGACGGAGATCGGGTAACGGGGAAAAATCGATCGCCCCGGCTCGTTCGGCCTCGATTGTCGATAGATGCGCCACTTCCGCGGTGAAATACTCCGTCGCTTTCAAAACCAGTTCGATCTGTCTCGCTAACAGGAGCGCCTGTTGCACGTCCACCTGCATATTCGTGGGGAGATTTTGCAGGAAACTCAACAGGGTCAGGCCGCCGGGAGCGAGCGCCCCTTTAATCAGCGCGGAACGGAGGGCGAATTTCCCGTTACTACCGCCTTGAATCGTCACCAAGCCTCCCATACGGTTTAGAATCGACTCGCCCATCTCGGTGTTGAAAAAGCGGGACAGAAGTACGGGAGAGAGCGGCGCGCTTTTCGTTAACGCTTCCCGGAATTCTGCCTGTTGCGCCGGGGTGGTATTCCGGAGATACTGTCGGAGATTCCCGTCGATCGTGCCGTTTTTGGCGAAAACTTCTAGGGAACTCACCTTGACCGATCGACCGAAGGGGCCGAGGAAAAAGAGAATTTCGTTCGCCGCGGTCACGGGAGCGATCGCTACCATAAGGGAGAGAAAACCCAGTACCAGCGATCGCCGGCCGCGCCGGGTTAACTTATTAACGGGGTTTTTAGGCAATTTCATCGGTTTTCTCTCCCGCGCTCTTCAGTAGTCTCTACATTGTACCCCTCACGGGGGGAGGTGAGCGGAAGGAATCGAGCGACCGCCCTCGTCCGGCACCGCGCCGCTTACTATAATCGAAAACGTTACCTTTACGGTTGACCTTAACCTTTTCTCAAGTTATCCCCGATGCTCCCCCCGAAAACCCGCTCCTTGAAACAAGAGTCCCAGGACTGGCTCAAAATCTTATTTTGTTGGCGGGGTTCCGTGATCCCGGCGATTTTGCCACAGGTCGCGATCTGCGCTCTTTTTAGTTTATTTATCTCGTTGATCGACGTGAGAGGTTTTAATCTCGGCTTACCGCTCGCCGGGGGGATCGTGCCGAGTATCGTTCTCGGTTTGTTGTTGGTTTTCCGGACGAATACCGCTTACGAGCGCTTCTGGGAGGGACGGAAAATCTGGGGGGCGATCGTTAACACGAGTCGGAATCTGGCCCGATCGATCTGGGTATCGATCGAGGAACGCAATAGCGAGGATACCGGGGAAAAAATCGCCGCTTTACGGCTCTTGATCGCGTTCGCGGTCGCCATGAAACTGCACCTGCGATCGGAGCCGGTCAGTCCCGAACTCGCCCGTTTACTGGAGGGCGATCGATACGAGAAATTGAAAGAAATGAACAATCCCCCGCTAGAAATCGCTTTCTGGCTCGGCGATTACTTACAACGCCAACAGGACACCGATCGCGTGAATTCCTATCAATTAGTGGCGATGTTTAAATTATTAGATATTCTCGTGGATTCCCTGGGAGCTTGCGAGCGAATTCTGAAAACACCCATCCCTCTCGCTTACGCCATTCACTTGAAACAACTTTTATTTATTTACTGTTTGACGTTACCCTTTCAAGTGGTCAACGAGTTAAAGTTATGGACGGCATTTTTCGTGAGTTTAGTCAGTTTTACCGTTTTCGGTATCGAGGCGATCGGCATCGAGATCGAGAATCCTTTCGGTCACGATCGCAATGATTTACCGTTAGATAAAATCTGCGAGACAATGGAGAGAAATATCGAGGATCTGATCTCCCTATCCCCGAGCGCGAACCGTTGGAAGTAAGGGAGATGGGGAGGTGAGGGAGTTTTTGGGGGAAAAGGGGAAGGGGAAAAGGGAAAAGACTATTTTTAAGCCCTTCACCTTTACTCTTTACCCCTGCCTCCTGACTCCTGCCTCCTACACCCTACACCACTCACGAACACGACAATGGAAACGATTACTTTCGAGATGGCGATCGAGCGATCGAGCGAATTACTGAACGAAGTAGACAATCTCGACCCCGCGACGGTACAACGGGAAATCACCGAACTGGTGGCCACGCAAAACGGGGCTAGAGGTTTTTTCGTCATCTATCTACCGAGCGATATTCCCTTCGCCGACGCGCCGACCCCGGAGACGATCGAGGCGTTAAAAACCTCTCCCGAGATCGTCGGCGAGTTGTTGGTGAAAAATCTGGCCATGTCCACCGCGATGGGCGTTTTCCACCGACGGAACGCGGACGAAGAAACGGCGCGGGGTTCCGATCGGGTGCGCGAGAGAACCGCCGCCTTGATCGAATCCCTAAAATCTCCCGAGATCGGCGAAAAATTGCAACGATTGCGGGAAACCCTGGAAACGGGTTCGGGAGAGTACGAGCGATTCCTCGATCGCTGGGGATACGACCGCGAACAGCGACAGGCGATCGCCGAGATCACCCGCTCGGTTCTCGCTCTTCGATAGCCACCTGATTCCGTCCCCGTTCCTTGGCCAGAAAGAGGGCGCGATCGGCGCTTCCCAGTAAATCCTTCGGGTGGCGATCGGGGGTGGGAATCTCGGTCGCGACCCCTAAACTCATCGTCACCCAAGGGGATACGTCGGAAGAGCGATGGGGGATCTGTAAATTTTCGATCGACCGGCGGATCGCCAGGGCCACTTGACGGGCGCCCGCGATGTCCGTATTCGGGAGAATCACGGCGAACTCTTCCCCCCCGCAACGGGCCACGAGATCGGCGGGACGGTGAACGGAATTCCGCAAGGCCCGGGCGACCGCTTTGAGACAATCATCCCCGTATAAATGACCGTAGGTATCGTTATAGCGTTTGAAATAGTCGATATCACCGAGAATCAACGAGAGAGGTTGGCGATCGCGCGTTAATCTCTGCCATTCCCGCGTGAACCGCTCGTCAAAACAGCGACGGTTCGCCACTCCCGTCAACCCGTCGAGATTGGCCAGACGGTGTAGACGGTCGTTGAGACGGTATAACTCCCGGTTCATCTGACCGACCGCGGCCCGGGAACGTTGTAATTCCTCCTCGGCGCGTTTTCGATCGGTCACGTCCGTTTGAATGCCGATGAAATAGATCGCCCGACCGTTTTCATCGAGAATCGGCGATAGAGAGATCTCGTTCCAAAATAGGGTTCCGTCCTTGCGATAATTCCGCAGGGTGATCCGGCAGGCCTGTCCCGACTCGATCGACCGCCGCAGATGGTCTAACTCCGACTGATCCCGATCGCTTCCCTGCAAAAAACGACAATTTTTCCCGACCACCTCCTCGAAAGAGTAACCGGTCATTTTTTCAAAGCCGGGGTTCACGTAGACGACCGGGCGATCGGGATGGGTCGCGTCGGTGATCACCACCCCGTTATGAATCGTCGAGATGGCCACGCTTAGGAGTTCTAGAAATTCCTGGGAATTTTCGCCCGATCGATTCGCTAACTCGGCTAGGTGCGAGCTTTGCCGTAACTCCCGGACTTCTTGGCGAAGTTGTTGCCGTTCTCGCTGTAATTTTAGCTGATAGCTTACTTTCAGGCGTGATTCTTCTAAATCATAGGGTTTGATCAGATAATCATTTCCCCCGACCTCTAAAGCTTTCACCCGCGCCATCCTATCCCCGGCATCTAATAGAAAAATTAACGGGATCTCCGAGGTGGCCGGTTTTTCCCGTAACTGTTGGCAGAGACGATAACCGTCCAGACGGGGGAGATTCGCGTCGGTCAGAACGAGATCGGGTTTCCGCGTATGGATAGCGGTCAGCGCCATCTCTCCATCGAACACTTGTCGCGTCGTGTGGCCCTGCTGTCGGAGAAAATTCGAGAGTAGAGACATTTCGGACGAGTTACCGTCCGCGATTAGAATATCGGCTTTCATAAGGGAATCAATCATCGGTCAGAGTGAACGCCCTACCCGCGAGGTTTTCCCGGCCGAAGTTTCTCTCGTCGTCATCCCCCGATTCGGGGTCGAGAAGTCCGGTCGGGGTTCGGGAACCGGTTTTCGAGTATCCGATGTTTTTTCCCGGCGCGAGTCGCGGTGGATAGGGTGTGTCGGGTAGGTCATCGGAATCGATCGCCGACGGGCGCGTTAACCACCTTTTCCTCTACAATACCCGTCTCTGGAGGAATAATTAACGCGCCATCTCCTATCTCGAAATGTCGCGGGGGAGACTCGCGATCGGCCCCCGAAAATAGCGTTTTATCGACCGATCGAGCGATCGACCCCCGAAAACCCCGAACCTCCCCGATTCCCGGCCGGAAAATATGTTGTACCATATTTAACCATAAGACTCATACGCTTAGGAAAACGCAACATCTGAGGTTTTTATCATGCCCTATACGACTGAAGAAGGTGGACGCTTGAATAATTTCGCCGTCGAGCCGAAAGTGTATCAAGCCGATCCCCCTACCAAGTCCCAACAACGCAACTACATTATCTTGGGAGTCGTCGCGTTCTTTCTGATCGCCGGATTGCTCGCGGTCGCTGTCTACGCTTCTAAAGTAGGCTAGGACGGGAGTGGGGTGTGGGGGGTAGGCGGTAGGGAGTCAGGAGGCAGGAGGCAGGAGTCAGGAGTCAGGAGATTAGTAATATTTATAATCTCCCCGTCTTCCCATCTCCCTCACCTCCCCCATCCCCTACTTTCCTTGAATCGTCTCGATCGCTTTGAGAGATTTATCGGACATCGATTGTTGTCCGGCCGCGATCGCCAGTCGCGAGGCTTGTTGTAAGTCGGCGATCGCCTTCGCTTTATCGCCTAATTTGTAGTAAGTCAGGCCGCGATTGTGATAGGCTTCCGCGAAATTCGGATTAACCTGAATACTCTCGTTATAGTCCCGTAGAGCCTGTTCGTGCTGTCCCGATCGATTGTAGGCCAGCGCGCGATTGTAAAAAATCCGATCGCGGCCTCTCGTTCCCTGTAAACTGAGGGCTTTCGTGTAATCGTCGATCGCGTCCCCGTGTTTCCCCAGATCGTCGCTCGCGTTGCCGCGATAGACGAAGAAATCCCCGAAAGAGGGATTGAGGGCGATCGCTTTCGTGCAATCACTGACCGCCTCGTTATATTTTTTCGTCAGATAATACACGTAACAACGATTTCCCAGGGCGTTAACATAATTCGGATTAATTGTCAAGGCTCCCGTGTAATCCTCGAGCGCCCGATCGAGATCGCCGAGAATTAACCGAGCGTAACCGCGATTATAGAAAGCGTCCGCGTCCTTGGGGTCGATCGCCAGCGCGCCGGTGAAATCCTCGATCGCCCCGGCGTAGTCCCCCGAGTTCAGCCGATCGACCCCGCGATTGTAGAGATCGACCGCGTTCGTCGCGGGTTTCGCGGTCTGCGCCATCACGGGAGCGATCGAGAGTAGGAATGTTGATACAGTGGTAATAATCGCCAGTTTTCTCGCTGTTTTCATAGTTAGTTACCCGAAACGAATCAATAGTAAAATGAATTAACGATTTATCGAGAGAAATCCATGTGGAAAGTCTTTTTCGCTCTTGTCCTCCTCCTCGTCAGTTCGATCGTTACCGGTTGCGTCGGGAGTACGGGGGGCCTACAAAGTTACGTGAACGCGAAGGGAGGCTATCAATTTTTATACCCGAACGGATGGACGAGAGTGGAGGTGAAAAAGTCCGCGGGGGTGGACGTGGTTTTTCACGATATCATCGAGACGACCGAAAACGTGAGCGTGATTATTAATCCCGTTACCGACAATAAAACTCTAGCAGATCTGGGAACGCCCACCGAGGTCGGGTATCGTCTCCTGAAAAACCATAGCTTGAATCCGGCTCTCGATAAAGAAGTTGACCTGATCCGGGCCGAATCCCGTCAGCAAAACGGTCAAGAATACTATTTACTGGAATATCAGGTTAAATTCCCCGACGATCGAGAACGCCACAACCTCGCCAGCGTCACCGCGCGTAACGGGAAACTCTATTCGTTCAATCTCTCCACCTCGCAAAAACGCTGGGCGAAAGTTCACGAACTGTTTGAAACGATCGTCGATTCTTTCTCGGTCACTTGACGCTCGATCGCTCGTCGCGGGGGAACGGAACGGCGATCGATAATAGAACTACGGACGGATTCCCGAAACATCGAGTAACCGAAATCGAGGATATTATGAGCGAACCGGCAGAAAACCGAATGGATAGACTGGAAGCCTTAGCGGGAAAACTGCTAGAAGGCTTGCGCGAGGTAAAAGAGGGCTTACGAGAAGCCAGAGAGGGTATACAAGAAATCAAGGAGGGCTTACAGGTAACAAGTCAGAATTTACAGGAAACGAGAGCGATCGCCAACTCGAACGCGAAATCGATTCAGGCGTTGAGTGATAATCTCGCGGAATCGAAAAAAGAGTGGGAGCGAGATAGACAGGGTTTATACCAACTTTTAGGACAATTAACCCGTTCTATGTCCGATTTTTATCGGGTACAATCGGATGATTACAATCGTTCCGATAAAATCGAGAAAAGAGAGGCGAGAATGAACGAGATCCTCGATCGCTACCTACCCCCGGACGATTCGCGAGCCTAAATCGGGAGGCAGGAGATAGGAGGCTTTTAGCTATCAGTTATCAGCTATCAGCTTTCAAAGAGCGAGTTTTTCCGCCTTGGCTACTATCTAAAGAGAGATCTATCTGACCGCTTTTTCCCATCCCCCATCACCCGACATCCCATTTCTGTAATCTTCAACTATGCCGATTCCCTTCGTACTCGCTTCCGCTTCCCCCGCGCGCCGAAAACTGTTGCAGATGGTGGGAATCGACCCCATTATCGAGGTCAGTCACTTCGATGAATCGATTATCCAGGCCGAGGATACCCTACATCTCGTGCAGACCTTAGCCCAGTGTAAAGCCCAGACGATCGCCCCGAAATTCGAGGACGCGCTGATTCTCGGTTGTGATTCGGTGTTGGAAGTGGGGGGGGAAGTGTACGGAAAACCCGCGACAGA
This sequence comes from Pannus brasiliensis CCIBt3594, assembly GCF_036688125.1. Taxonomy (NCBI): domain Bacteria; kingdom Bacillati; phylum Cyanobacteriota; class Cyanophyceae; order Chroococcales; family Microcystaceae; genus Pannus; species Pannus brasiliensis. Next base: position 67,295 of record NZ_JBAFSM010000005.1, read on the forward strand.
GGAAGAAGCGATCGAACGGTGGCGGACAATGCGCGGCCGTCGGGGAATTCTCTATACCGGTCACGCGCTGATCGATCGACGGCAGGAAAAAACCCTCACCCTCTGCGGGATCACGAAAGTTCATTTCGCCGACCTTAGCGACGAAGAAATTATCGCCTACGTGAACACGGGGGAACCGATGAAATGTGCCGGCTGTTTCGCGTTGGAAGGGAAAGGAGGCTTATTCGTGGAGAAATTGGAAGGCTGTCACAGCAACGTCATCGGTTTAAGTCTGCCGCTCCTACGACGGATGTTAGGCGATTTAGGGTATAAAATTACCGATTTCTGGCGTTAACTTTTCTCAATACTCGGATCGTTCTCGATCGACTTTAATGGGGATAGCCTCTCTATCCCGCCCGAATATGCGTCTACCGAAGATTCTCCCGAGCGCCCTCGGAGCGATCGCTTTTCTTTCCACTCCCGTCCGCGCGTCCGATATTCAAGGATTAACCTTTCTCGGGGGAACCACCATCCCGAAAACGCCGCTAATCGACGGGACGATCGCGGGGGGATTATCGGGAATTACCTACGATCCGGTTCAGAATCGTTATTATATTCTCTCGGACGATCGATCGGAAGCGAATCCTTCCCGTTTCTACACCGCGTCGATCGATCTCTCCGGTGGTAGTCTATCCTCGGTCACGCTCACCGGCGCGACGCTCCTGCGACAATCGAACGGACAGACCTTTCCCGTTTCCGGTCTCGATCCCGAGGGGATCGCGTTCGCGGGGGGGAATTCGGTTTTCATCGCCTCCGAGGGCGGGAGCGCGGGAACCCCTTTAATCGGCCAATTCTCTCTATCCACGGGGATACAGGGGCAAACTTTACCGATTCCCGCCAAATTTCTACCGACCGCGACCACCGGCGTTCGCGATAATCTATCCCTGGAGAGTTTAACGATCACCCCGAACGGGCGCTATCTTTTCAGCGCTACCGAAAACGCACTCCGACAGGATGGCAACACTCCCACCGTGGCGGCCGGTAGTCCCTCCCGTATCCTGCAATACGATCTCACCACGAATCAAGCGATCGGCGAGTATCTGTACAATACCGATCCGCTCGTCAATTCCACGGGGGTAAACGGTCTCGTCGATCTCGTCGCCCTCGACAATAGCGGTCAAAATTTACTGGCGCTAGAGCGCGGGGGATTTTTGGGGACGGGGGGGACTCCACAGAGTTCGATCCAGATTTTTCAGGTTTCCCTATCCGGGGCGACGCAAATTAGCGGATTGAATAGCGTGGCGGGACAGAGCGGCATTATTCCCGTTCAGAAAACCCTTTTACTCGATCTCTCGACGTTAGGCATCTCGCTCGATAATTTGGAGGGAATGACGTTAGGAGAAATTTTACCCAACGGTCGGCGATCGCTGTTCCTCGTGGCCGATGATAATTTCAGTAGCTCTCAGGTCAATCAATTACTGGCCTTTCAGGTCGATACCACCGTCCCGGAACCGAACGCTATCATGGGTTTACTCTCGATCGCTCTCGTCGTCCGAGGGCTGAAAAAGAGCTAGGAGGCAGGAGGCAGGAGGCAGGAGGCAGGAGGCAGGAGGCAGGAGGGTAGGGAGTAGGGAGTAAATTTCTCGAAACTCCCGATTTTTTCCCGAAATTATCCCCTCTATATCTTGATTTCCCACTCCGAACTCCGAACTCGCCATCTTCCCCATCACCCCATCACAAGCAAATCTATGTCTTCTTTCCGTGTTGGTATCGCCGGCCCTGTCGGGTCGGGAAAAACCGCGCTTCTCGACGCGTTATGTAAATCCCTGCGCGATCGTTACCCGATCGCCGTCGTCACCAATGATATCTACACTCAGGAGGACGCGCGATTTCTCGTCCGCTCGCAAGCCCTCGATCCGGAGAGAATTCTGGGGGTGGAGACGGGAGGGTGTCCCCATACGGCGATCCGGGAGGACGCGTCGATTAATCTGGTGGCGATCGAACAATTAGAACGGAAATTCGGGAATTTAAAATTAGTTTTTCTCGAAAGTGGCGGGGATAACCTCGCGGCCACCTTTAGCCCGGAACTGGTAGATCTGACGATCTACGTGATCGACGTGGCCGCGGGCGATAAAATTCCCCGCAAGGGAGGGCCCGGAATCACCCGATCCGATCTTTTGGTGATCAATAAAATCGACCTCGCGCCGATGGTGGGCGCGGATCTCGGGGTGATGGAACGGGACGCGCGGAAGATGAGAGGCGATAAACCGTTCGTTTTCACCAATTTAAAGACGAGAGAGGGATTCGAGACGGTTCGATCGTTTATCGAGCGGAATTTACTGGAATAGTCCCGATCGCCCGACCCGCGGGGAAGTACACGAAAGTTTACGATCGGCGGAATTCGATCGATCCCCGACGGATTCCGGTGCCTGTCGTCGTCTCGGGAAGTTTACGGGGGATCTCGCTGGTCGAGAAAGGCGATCCGCCCGATATTCTCGTCGTAAAGTTTTTTAATGCTGGGAAAACGGGAGCGATAGCCGTCCGGAACGATCGATCGCCCCCGATCGCCCCCGATCGCCCGTGGAATTTTCCCCCGAAAACATTGCAAAATGTAAAGAGGACACTCATTTCGCCTCCAGCTTCCGTGAATACCCAGCTAGTCAACCCCAAGATTTCCCTCTCTCGTCTATTACTCTTTATTTCCGGCGCGTTATTAGCGATGGGCATTATTTTTCTGGGTTTCCGTCTCGCTACCATCTCCGATCCCTATGTTCAAGAAGTATTGGCTTTACCGGGGAACGCGGGTCGAGGTTACGAGATCTTTCAGATCAATTGCGCGGGATGTCACGGCAAATTCGGGGATGGTAGCGTGGGGCCGAGTTTACACGAGGTTTCTAGACGAAAATCGAAAATTAGCCTGATCGAGCAAGTTGTCAGCGGAAAAACCCCACCCATGCCGAAATTCCAGCCCGATCCCCAAGAGATGGCCGATTTATTAATTTATTTAGAACATTTATAAAGAACTCCCGCGTCGAAAAAGCGATACGAACGGGAATCGGATACAAAACGCATCTATCTACGGACGGGTATTTTTTTCCTCGAATCGGGGCTACGGCGATCGATCTTTTATCCGCCCGATTCACGAGCTTTTAGACGGTGAAAAAATGACTGAAGATGTAATCTTTCAACCCGCGCTCGAACTCGCGAGACTGATCCGCGACCGGGAGATCTCGCCGTTGGAACTGACCGAAAGCTATCTGGAACGGATCGATCGACTCGACGGGCGGATCGGGAGTTTCGTCCATGTAGCGAGAGAACGCGCGATCGCCACGGCGAGGGAACAGGGCGATCGACTAATCCGGCTAGATCCGTCGGAATTACCGCCCTTTTTCGGTGTTCCCACGGCGATTAAAGACCTGAACGCCGTCGCGGGGATGCCGATTAGCTACGGGGTGGCGGGTTTACGGGAAAATATCGCCGAATACGATGAAGCGATCGTTACCAAAATAAAAGGCGCTGGTTTCATCCTCCTCGGCAAAACCGCGACCTCTCAACTCGGTTCTTTTCCCTACACCGAGAATTCCGGCTTTCCCCCGGTTCGCAACCCGCGGGACGGGGATTACACCGCGGGGGGATCGAGCGGTGGGGCGGCCGCGGCCGTCGCGGCGGGTTTCTGTCCCATCGCGCAGGGTTCCGACGGGGGGGGATCGATCCGGACTCCGGCGGCCTGTTGCGGTTTGGTGGGCATTAAACCGAGTCGGGGACGGGTTTCCTGGGCGCCGGTGGGCGAGTACCAAAGCGGCATCGCCACGAATGGGGTGATTTCCCGTACCGTGGCCGACGGGGCGGCTTTTCTAGACGTGATTTCCGGCTACACGACGGGCGATCCCTACTGGCTACCCGATCCGCCGTTTTCCTTTCTAGAAGCCACTCGTAGACCCGTAAACCAGCTAAATATCGCGTTTTCTACCTCGATCGAACCCTTCGGCGAGGCGGCGACGGTGTATAGGGACGCGGTACTGGAAACGGCGCGACGATTGGCGGAGTTCGGTCATCGGGTGGACGAGATCTCGATCGATGTCGGCCCTTTAATCGACCCCTTCCGTCGTATCTGGCAAGCGGGAACCTCCGCTAGTGGGATTCCGCCGAGTCTGTTAAGTCCGTTGAATCAATGGCTGGCGAGTCACGCGGGGACGGCCGGGGAATATTTGCAGGCTGTGCGGGCGATGCAGATACACTCGCGATCGATCGTGGCGTTGTTCGATCGCTTCGATGTGTTAGTTTTACCCGTTTTCCTACACCAACTCCCGAAAATCGGCGAATGGGCTGATTTAGAACCGGAAGAAACGATTACTAAAATTATGCACTGGATCGCGCCCATGCCGATCGCCAACGCGACCGGTTTACCCGCGATCGCGCTACCGACGGGATTTTCTGCCGAAGGTTTACCGGTGGGGGTTCAGTTAGTCGGCAAACCGGCCGATGAGGGGACGTTACTCGCGATCGCGGCGCGGTTGGAGGGGTAGCGATCGTTATAATTGATTGAATGCCGAGTCTCACTATAAAACGGATGAGAGAGCGTTTTCGGAAACGTCTCCACGACATTAGCTATAATGTACGCGGTTTTAAAATCCGCTTTCACCCGCTCAAAATCTGATGAGTCCGACCGTTTTCCGAGAGGATGGTTATCGTTTCTTTTTCTTTTCCCGCGAGGAAACCAGAATGCACGTCCATGTTAATTGTGGGGATGGAGAAGCTAAGTTTTGGTTGGAACCTCAAATCGAGTTAGCCCGTAATCAGGGTCTATCTCGGAAGCAACTGCAAGCGATCGAAAGAATTATCGAGGAACGACAAGATGAAATTAGAAACACTTGGCGAACATACTTCCAACGTTGAAGTTACTCATATTTCTTCCCACGGAATCTGGATTCTGTCGGGGGATGAAGAAATGTTCCTTTCTTACGAGGATTTTCCGTGGTTTAAAGATGCTCCTATTGGAAAGATACTCAATATAGAAGAATCCTTCACCGATCACTTTTATTGGCCAGATTTAGATGTAGATTTAAGCAAGGAAATCATCAGACATCCCGAAAGATTTCCTCTAAAATCTCGTTTCTAACTTTTCCTCATTTCTTTCATCAATCCCCCTCACTCCCGAAACCCCCTCCCCCCGGCGTTTCAATCACGAACACGTCCCCCGCGTTCATCTCCACTCTCGCGGTCGCTCCGAGATTTTCCACCGTTCCATCGGCTCTTTCCACGCGATTCCGCCCGATTTCGCCAGGTTCCCCGCCGTTTAGTCCGAAGGGATCGATCGATCGATGGCTAGAGACAATACTCGCGGTCATCGGCTCTAGAAAGCGAATCCGACGGATAACGCCATTCCCGCCGCGATGCCGACCTTTGCCGCCACTATCCGCCCGAATTTGAAAGTTTTCCAGCAAAACCGGGAAACGATATTCTAAAACCTCCGGGTCGGTTAACCGCGAATTGGTCATGTGGGTGTGAACCGCGTCCGTTCCGTCAAAATCCGCCCCCGCGCCCGATCCCCCGCAGATTGTCTCGTAATATTGATAGCGCGCGTTCCCGAACGTGAAATTATTCATCGTACCTTGGGAGGATGCCATCACTCCCAGCGCGCCGTAAAGACAATCGGTGATATTTTGGGAGGTTTCCACGTTTCCCGCGACGACCGCGGCGGGATAATGGGGATCTAGTAGGGATTTTTCGGGAATTATCACCTGTAACGGCTTTAAACAGCCTTCATTGAGGGGAATATTATCGTTGACGAGGGTGCGGAAAACGTAGAGAACGGCGGCTTTCGTCACGGCGCGGGGCGCGTTGAAGTTGCTTTCCAGTTGTGGCGAGGTTCCGGTGAAGTCGATGGTTGCTGTCCGGTTGGCTCGATCGATCGTGATTTTCACCCGAATTATCGCCCCGTTATCGAGAACCGTTGAAAATTCACCGTCTTGTAGCCGAGAGATCGCGCGGCGCACGCATTCTTCCGCGTTATCCTGCACGAATCGCATATAGGCTTGTACCGTCGCCAGTCCGTAATGATTCACCACGCGGCGTAACTCTTGAACTCCCTTTTCGTTGGCGGCGATTTGCGCTTGTAAGTCGGCGAGATTCTGGACGGGATCGCGGACGGGATAGGGAGCGTCGGTGAGTAATTCCAACAATTCCGCCTCCTGAAAGTGTCCCTCGGCAACCAAGCGGAAATGATCGATAAAAATCCCCTCTTCCTCCACGGAATGACTATCCGGCGGCATGGAACCGGGAGTGATACCGCCGATATCCGCGTGGTGTCCCCGCGAGGCGACGTAAAAGAGCGGTTTCGAGTGCGATTCGTCGAAAACGGGAGTTATAACGGTTATATCGGGTAAATGTGTACCGCCATTGTAGGGATTGTTCAAAACGTAGACATCGCCGGCGCGTAACTCGTCCCCGCGGTCGCGGATGAGGCTTTTAACGCTCTCGCCCATCGAGCCGAGATGTACGGGAATATGGGGCGCGTTGGCGACTAATTGCCCGAAACCGTCGAATATAGCGCAGGAAAAATCGAGTCTTTCCTTTATATTGACCGAATAGCTGGTTTTTTGCAGGGTGGTTCCCATCTGTTCGGCGATCGAGCGGAAGAGATTATTAAAAATCTCTAGTAAAACGGGATTGGGCGTAGCTTCTAGAGGGTTATTGTTTACTTTTGGTAAATTTCGCTTGACTTTTTCGAGAATTAGGTGATTGTAATCATCGATCGATCCCCGCCAACCCGGTTCGACGATATTCGTCCCCGTGGACTCGATAATCAGCGCGGGCCCGGAAATCGTGTCCCCCGGCTGTAAGTCGTCGCGTTGATAGACAGGGGTGGAATGCCACGCGCCCGCGGTATAGACGGGAACGCTGGCGATCGCTATCGGGGGAGTATTCCGAAAACGGGGGATAATCGTTTCCTCACGTTTGTATGTGGGGCAAATCAGTTCTAGGGAGATGGAAGCGACGATCAGGGGCTTATTTTCCATGATAAAGCCGAATTGCTGACGGTGCAGTGCCTCGAATCGCGCCCGCGTTTTGTCGGGACTGTCGAAATCGATCGCTAGGGTAGAGTCCGTTCCTTGGTACTTGAGATGGACTTTCCGGATCGATTTTACGGTCGCGTCGGTTGGTGGTTGTTGGGCGATAAGTTCCGCGTTCGCTCGATCGAGTAATTCCGAGAATAATACTTCGAGATCGGGGACTAATTCGGCGGTAAATAGCTTTTCTACCCCCTTTTCCTTGAGAATCCGGATTTCCGCCAGACCGATCCCGTAGGCGGACAGAACCCCGGCGCGGGGATGGATGAAAATTCGATCGATTCCCAGCGTATCGGCGATTAAACAGGCGTGTTGTCCTCCCGCACCGCCAAAACAACAGAGAGTATATTCAGAAACGTCGTATCCCCGCTCTAAAGAGATTTTTTTAATCGCGTTCGCCATATTTTGGACGGCGATTTCGAGAAATCCCCCGGCGACGGCTTCCGGGGTTTCGTTTAACTGTCGCGCCAGTTCTTGAAATTTCGCCCGGACGATCTCGGAATCGAGCGATCGATCGCCGTTTTCGCCGAAAATCTTGGGGAAAAACGCCGGCTGTAGCTTACCCACCATCACATTCGCGTCGGTGACGGTTAGCGGCCCCCCTTTCCCGTAGGCCGCAGGGCCGGGATTCGCGCCGGCCGATTCCGGGCCGACTCGAAAACGCGCCCCATCGTAGTGTAAGATCGAGCCACCCCCCGCCGCGACGGTGTTAATCGCCATCATCGGCGCTTTAATGCGAATTCCCGCGATTTCTGTCTCGAAAACGCGTTCGTACTCGCCGTTATAGTGGGCGACATCGGTGGAGGTTCCCCCCATGTCGAAGCTGATAATTCGATCGAACCCGGCGATTTGACTGGTTTTCACCGCGCCGACAATTCCCCCCGCGGGGCCGGAAAGAATGCTATCTTTACCCTGAAATCGCCCCGCGGAAACTAATCCGCCGTTGGATTGCATGAAAAGTAACTGTAACTCGCTCTCGCCACTCGGGGCTAACTCTCCCGCCACCTGTTCCACGTAGCGACGCAGGATCGGCGAGAGGTAAGCGGATACTACTGTGGTATCGCCCCGACTGACCAATTTCATCAAAGGGCTGACCTCGTGAGAGACGGAAATCTGGGTGAAACCGATTAAACGGGCGATTTCCGCCACTTTCCGCTCGTGTTCGGGATATCGATCGCCGTGGAGGAAAACGATGGCACAGGAGCGAATCCCGCTATTATACGCCGATTGTAGGTCTCTTGTAACGGAATCGAGGCTTACAGGGGTTAATTCATTTCCGCGCGCATCTACTCGTTCGTTTACTTCGATTACCCGTTCGTAGAGCATTTCGGGTAGGAGTATCTCGCGGGCGAAAATGTCGGGGCGATTCTGGTAGCCGATACGGAGGGCATCGCGAAAACCGCGGGTAATGACGAGGACGGTGCGATCGCCTTTTCTCTCTAGGAGGGCATTGGTGGCGACGGTGGTTCCCATTTTCACGCTGGCGATTTTTTCCTCGGGAATCGGTTCATCGGGTTGTAAACCGAGTAACGCGCGAATTCCCGCGACCGCGGCATCCCGGTAGCGATCGGGGTTCTCCGAGAGCATTTTTTGCGTTAAAATGTCGTTTTCTGGCGTTAAAGCGACGATATCGGTGAATGTTCCCCCTCGATCGATCCAGAATTGCCAGCGTTTATCTTGTCGGGTGTCGGTTGTCATCGCGGTTAATTAAGTTAATTAAACGGTCTACTTTCTTCTAGAAACGGTTGAAATCCTTCTTTCGGTGTCCATTGAATCGCGCCGTCGCGCCCCGTCCAGAAATAGTCAATACCGGCGTTTTTCAATTGTTTTCGAGTGGTGCGGGAGAGATTCGAGGTAATGGCGATCGCCGCGCGGGGTTGGAGAGTTTCTAGCCAGTTTTCCTCGATCGATCTTCCTTTCCATAGTAAAACGAATACGGGACTCGAAGGCGATTCGGAAACGGTTTTATCGGGAGTGAGAATCCATCGCCACCTTTTCCCGTCTATTTGAAATTGTAGGAAATCTCGATCGGTTTGGAATTCGATCGATCCGAGAGTTGCTTTTTTTTCTCGGGAAAGATTCATCTCTCGATCGATGGGTAAATTTTCTGTAATAGACGACCAATTCGGTTTAGAAAGTACGGCGATCGCTCCTTGAATCTGATTAACTCCCTGTTCCCGTAAAAAGGGTAAAATGGTATAGCGCGCCGTGTCGGGATCGTTGCCGTTGATTAACACCGTTCGACCGCGGTTTTGAATAACGATCGCCGCTTCCTTCCTCGTGGCGAAAACGGTTACTTTCGTTAGGGTCAACGCGTTATAGAGAATTGGTAATAGAATGATAATAAAGGCGAATAAAGCCACGAAATACCAGCGTTTCTGTAGCCATTGATTGACACAGAGTAATCCCAGTAACGCGTATAGAATTAACATCGCGCCTAGGGATAATTTTCCCGTCGCGTAGGTACTCATCGGTAAACAGGTAAAGAAAGTTAGAATTTGTAATAGCAGTTCGATCGGATAATACAGAAGCCACGCGCTCGCGCTTCCTAACGGGGGATAAAGTAAAGCGAGAAACGCGCTGATCACTCCCCCTAAACTGACGATCATCACTAGGGGAGTTGTTATAACATTTACTAAGAGACTGTAGGGAGCGATCGAGCTAAAAGTATACATCAATAACGGTAATGTCCAAATCGTCGCGGCGAGAGTAATCCCGATCGGTTCGGCGATTTTTACGGGTAGATAATCGATACGGTTTTGAATCGCGGGTAAGGTGATTAATAGCCCTAGAGTTCCGAGAAAACTTAATTGAAATCCGAGGTTCCAGATCCAGAGCGGTTGAAAGATTAGGAGAATCGTTCCCGCGACGAGGAGAGAGCCGAAACTATTGATTTTCCGATTGTATAAAATACCGATTAACGCGCCGAGTCCCATCAATACGGCGCGGGCTACCGAGGGTTGAAATCCAGTTAAAGTGAGATAGAATAACAGAAAGATACTACCGATGATGAATTGACTTCTCGCGGATAACCTTCGGGTGACGGTTAAAAGAATTCCGAGTAAAAGCGCGACATGAAATCCCGAAACCGCCAAGACATGAGCCAAGCCCGTTTTGGTAAATTTATCCTGAATGTTGGCGGGGAGATCGATCGATTGCCGTCCGAGGGTGATGGAACTTAATAAGGAACCTTTTTCTTTTCCTAATCCTTGAATTTGCGCGTCGATGATTCTCTGACGAATCTGCCAGACCCCGATCGATGGCGGTTTTTTCTCGATAATTTTCCTGCCCTGTAACCCCGCGAAGATTCCCTGACGCGCTAGATAATCCCGAAAATCGAAAGCCCCCGGATTATTCGCCCTTCGAGGTCGGTAGAGTAACCCTTTTACCGTCACTTCTTGCCCCGAATACAAGCGATTTTCTGCCGTATTCGGGAGGGTAACGTACAACTTACCGCTCGCGTGTTCCGAGGGTAAATCGTTCGCGCTAAACTGTTTTACCTGTAATTGAAATTGTAAATTCCCCTTGCGATTTAGTCTGGTCTCTGAGATACTATTCCCTGCCACCGTAATTATCTGACCGCCTTTTTCGGCAATCTGACTAATATCGTTAGCCGTCGGGTAAGGGACACGAAATTCTAGATAAATACTGGCGAGAATCGCTACCAGTCCCGCGATAAACCAGATTTTTCGAGGGGGACTTAGCCACCAGAAACGGGGGGCGAAAATGGCGAGGAGAAGCGCGAGGAACGTTAATCCCGAGATTCGGATTAGCCACTCCCACCAAACGGGAAAACCATCGGAGAAATCGAGAATTCCCGTGGAGAGTAAACCGATCGAGTAAGCGAGACAGACGATCGTACCACTATAGCGATTCATGATCGAAAATGGTCGGTAGAGGGTGGAGGTGATCGAGTATCCGTTATCTCGTCTATTTCATCGGTCGCCTTGAACGGGGGGAAACCTAATCTTTAAGATTTTCCTGTTGGGTTTCGTTGCCTCAACCCAACCTACTGATTGAATAGTTAGTGAAAATCGAAGTCGAATAATAATCGCGTGTAGATCCCTCTCGGATCGTTGAGGGTTTGGAATTTAGCGAGTTCTTTTTGTAACTTCTGCCATTCCTTGGTTAACGGATCGTTAGCTTCCGTTACTGGAGATAGATAACTTTGGAACAGACGGGAGAAAATTTCCTCTTCCCAAGTCGTCGCGCGGGGATATTCATCGATACTCCAATCGTCGCCTAATTTCGCTACCTTCGCGGCGTAAATCACCGCGTTTTCCAAGCCACCGATCTCGTCAACCAGACCAATATCTAGCGCGTCCTGTCCCGTCCAAACGCGTCCTTGAGCGATCGATCGCACCTTATCGGGAGACAGCTTTCTCGCGTTGGATACTTTCTCGATAAATAGATCGTAGAATCGATTCACCGATGCCTGATAGAGTCGCATTTCTTCCGGGGTTTTCGGACGGGCGCTCGTGGACATATCGGCGAATTTCCCCGTTTTGATCGTGTCCCATTTTATGCCGTTATTATTGGCGATTTTTTGCAGATTGAATAACAACCCGAAAACCCCGATCGAACCGGTGAGCGTGTTATCTTCCGCGAAGATCCGTTGTCCTCCCGTCGCCACCCAATAACCTCCCGACGCGGCGAAATCGCCCATCGAAATAATCACGGGTTTTTTCTCTCCCAAGCGTTTCACTTCCCGGAGGATTACATCGGAGGCGATCGCGCTTCCCCCCGGACTATTAATTCTCAAAACAACGGCTTTTATATCGTCGTCCTGTCGCAATTTTCGCAGTTCTTTGGCGTAGCGATCGCCGCCGATATTCGTCGTGTCTCCCGCACCGTCCACGATCGATCCCTCCGCGTAGACGATGGCGATTTTATTGGCGCTATCCTCCTTCGTCGCGGTTGCCGAACCCGCGTAATCTTCTACAGACACCTGACGGAACGATCGGAAATCATCGCTCGGATTTTCATCCGATTCTTTTTCTCCCGTGAGATCGCGTAATTGGGCGATTACCTGATCGAAATAGGCTACATCATCGACCAATCCCGCTTTTTTCGCCGCTTCGCCGTCTAAAGTCCCTTTCGTGTCGGCGATCGATTGTAACTGTTCGGGAGTGACCTGCCGACTCGCGGCGACGGTAGATTTATAGTTCGACCAAACATTATCGAGAACCGTCTGGATCTGCTGGCGGTTTGGCGGGCTAAAATCGGTACGGGTGTAGGGTTCGACCGCGCCTTTAAACGAACCCACTTTCACCACCTGCACCCCTACCCCGTATTTTTCCAACGCTCCCGCGAAAAAAGTCCCCTGCGAACTGAGTCCGTTCATTTCCATCAATCCGACGGGGTTGATCGTCACCTTCGAGGCGATCGATCCCAGATAATACTCTTTTTCCGTCCAATCCACATCGTAGGCGATAATTTTCTTGCCCGACGCGCGAAAGGTGTCTAACGCTTTCCGTACCTCCGCGAGCGTCGCGTAACCGTAGTTACCCGCGCTTCCCCGTCCGTAGAGAAACAGCCCGACAATTTTCGGGTCCTCGCTGGCTCTCTCGATCGCCCCGATCACCTGTCGCAGGGTTAACGCTTGCGAGTTCGACGAGCCGAGCGCGTCCGCCAGACTCGACGAGGGGGGAGTATCCTTGATATCGGTGGATAAATTGAAAACGAGGATCGATTTATCCTCTACCGACGCGGTTTCGCTCGCTCCGAATAGGAGATTGAGTAAAATCACCGATCCCACCACGCTCACACCCGTGGCTAACAAGATTCCCATTAACGTCCCCAGGCAACTCGCGCCCATTCTTCGGAAAAACTGCCCCATCCCTGTTTTTTTCCCCGCGTCCGCTTTTTCGTTCATGCTCGATTCCTTCTTGAGTCGTAAAGTCTAATCTAACGAATTTTCTCTAATACCCGTGACTGTTTTAGCGCGGGAATCGATCCGTTTCCCGTACAAAAGAGTACGGTTTTAATCTCCGCCGTTAACAGGTTTACCAACTCGTCGATCGCCTCGATCGAGCGATCGGCCGCCTGGAGGAAAGGAAAGGCCAATCCCGCCAGATCCGCCCCTAGAGCGAGAGTTTTCGCCACTTCCAGCCCGTCGCGCAGTCCCCCGGAGGCGATCAGAGGTACGGTCGCGCTCGCGTTCCGTACCGTCCCGATACAATCCGCGGTCGGGATGCCCCAATCCGCGAAAGTTCGTCCCAATCTCTGCTGTAGTCGATTCTCCGCCCGCTCGCTCTCCACTTTCGCCCAGGAAGTCCCCCCCGCTCCCGCCACGTCGATCGCGCTCACTCCCGCCTCGATCAACCGGCGCGCCATCTCCCCGGAGATCCCGTTTCCCACCTCTTTCGTCACCACGGGAACGGGCAATTCGCTACACACTTTATGTATTTTGTCAAGCAATCCTTTGAAATTTCGATCGCCCTCGCTTTGAATACATTCTTGCAGGGGATTAATATGGAGGATCAGCGCGTCCGCCTGCAATATATCGACCACTTTCCGACACTGATCGATCCCGTAGGTGTAATTTAGCTGAACCGCGCCTAAATTCGCCAGTAATAGCGTATTCGGGGCGATCGATCGAACCGCGAAAGTATCGGCGGTTTCCGGTTTTTCCACCGCCACCCGTTGGGAACCCACCCCCATCGCCAGTTGATAGGTTTCGGCGATTTCCGCGAGTCGGGTGTTGATCATTTTCGCGCGATCGGTTCCGCCGGTCATCGAGGAGATCAGGAGCGGCGCGCCGAGTTTTTTTCCGAGAAAACGGGTAGAAATGTCGATTTCCTCGTAATCGAGTTCGGGAAGACAGCAATGGGTGAAACGATAGCGTTCTAATCCGTTCGTCACCTGACGACACTGGACATCCTCTTCTAAACAAATTCGCAAATGATCGTCTTTTCGGGTTTCGGTGTTACTCATCGGAGTCGAGGGGGATGGGGAACCAGTTATCATCGAGGGTTTGTTCGAGAGTGACGATAGGAGTTGACGGTAAGGATTTTAGTTTAACTCCCATCGATCGAGCGACCAAAAGACGCGCTTCCTCGTAACTTTCCGCGAAAATCTCGCGAAGATAAGACTCTAAACTCGGGCTAAAATCGAGTAAATTGGAGATTTTCTGCTGAAAAACGGTAATATCGTAACTCCATTTATTAATTTGCTGTTTTCTTTCCGATTCCCAGTACGCGAGTTTCAGCAAATCTTCTAAAAGCTCGATTAATAGGTTTTGCAGGGAAAATTTCTCCATTCTCCCGATACTTTCGATTTCCTCGATTAGATTCTCTAAGTCCACGTCGTCGAAACGTTTTTCCCGGAGTTGTTCCGCGGTGGTGGCGAGCCAGAGAAGGTAATCTCGATCGTATAGGGTACGCGATTCTACGGGGTTCGTGGCGGTCATGGCGGGTTACTCGTTAAAGTCGAGAGGGATAGGGAACCAATTATCATCGAGGGTTTGTTCGAGAGTGGCGATGGGAGTGGACGGTAAGGATTTTAGTTTCACTTCCATGCTTCTGGCCACCCGAACCCGCGCTTTTTCGTAACATCTGGCGAAAATTTCGCGAATATAAGGCTTTAAGCTGGGACTCGTCGCTAGTAAACTGGCGATCTGATCGCGAAAAGCGGTAATTTCTTCGCTCCAGTGTCCGAGGTTGCGTTCTCGTTCCGATTCCCAGTAGGCTAGTTTGAGTAAATGGACGAGAAGAACGATTAATAGACTCTCGATCGCGTTTTTCTGGCTTTTTCCTATACTTTCGATTTCCTCGATCAGATTCTCCACGTCGAGATCGGTAAAACGTCCCCGCCGGAGTTGTTCCGCGGTGGTGGTGAGCCAGAGAAGGTAATCTCGATCGTATAGGGTAGATGATTCTACGGGAGATGTCGCGGTCATGGCGGATTCTGGAGCGAGGGTTCGATCGATGGTCATCCTTTCAATTGTGGCACGGGCGATCGAATCTCGGAAAACCCTCGCGACGGGAGGGGAAAATCGGGTAACGAGCGTCGATTCAAATCTAAATCGGCGAACCGGAGATAACAAGTGAACTGCCGGGAACCGCGAATCGGAATTCCCGCCTTTCTACGGCGGTGGAGTATGTCAGAATGGGAAAGACGGACAGATTGGAGAAAGGTACGTGGAACAGTATCAGGCGACGGAGATCGAGCGGAAGTGGCAGAAGACCTGGCGGGAGATGGGGTTAGACACCACCCCGGAGAACTCGGACAAGCCCAAATTTTACGCCCTATCGATGTTTCCCTACCCGTCGGGTAATCTACACATGGGTCACGTTCGCAACTACGTGATCACCGACGTGATCGCCCGTTTCAAGCGTCTTCAGGGCTATCGCGTCCTCCATCCGATGGGTTGGGATGCCTTCGGATTGCCCGCGGAAAACGCCGCCATCGAACGCGGTATCCCTCCCGCGAAGTGGACGTACCAGAATATCGCCCAGATGAAAGGGCAATTGCAACAATTAGGATTATCGATCGATTGGGATCGCGAGGTGGCTACCTGTTCCCCGGATTACTACCGGTGGACGCAATGGTTATTCTTACAGTTTTTCGATGCCGGACTCGCCTACCAGAAAGAGGCCGCGGTCAATTGGGACCCCATCGATCAGACCGTTCTCGCCAACGAACAGGTAGATAGCGAGGGGAAATCCTGGCGATCGGGCGCTAAAGTAGAACGCAAATTACTCCGGCAGTGGTTCCTCAAGATCACCGATTACGCGGAACAGTTATTAAACGATCTCGACAAACTCACCGGCTGGCCGGAAAAAGTGAGACGGATGCAGGCCAACTGGATCGGCAAGTCGATCGGCGCGTATCTAGAGTTCCCGATCGTCGGTTCCGAGGAGAAAATCGCCGTTTTCACCACCCGTCCCGATACGGTGTACGGGGTAACTTACGTCGTCCTCGCGCCGGAACACCCGTTAACGCCGAAAGTCACGACTTCTGACAGAAAAGCGGACGTAGAAGCCTTTATACAGGAAATTGCCGCCGAAAGCGAGGTCGATCGAACCGCGGAAGATAAACCCAAACGGGGCATAAAAACCGGCGGAATCGCCCTTAATCCCTTCACCGGCGAGGAAATCCCCATTCTCATCGCCGATTACGTCCTCTACGAATACGGAACCGGCGCGGTGATGGGAGTCCCAGCCCACGATACCCGCGATTTCAAATTCGCCCGAGAAAATAATTTACCGATCAAAGTCGTGATCGTTCCCGAAAGCGGGGAAACGGAGTTAACCGAAGCCTACACCGATCCCGGCACGATGATTAATTCGGCACAATTCAACGGTTTACACTCCGTGGAGGGGAAAACCGCGATTATCGACCACGCCACCGAACAAGGCTACGGCAGAGCGCGAATTCAATACCGTCTCCGCGACTGGTTAATCTCCCGTCAACGCTATTGGGGATGTCCCATTCCCGTCATTCACTGCCCCAGTTGCGGAACCGTCCCCGTCCCCGAAAAAGATCTCCCCGTCACCCTTCCCGAAGACGTGGAATTTAGCGGCCGCGGCGCGTCCCCCCTCGCCAAGTTAGACCACTGGGTAAACGTTTCCTGTCCGAGTTGTGGCGAACCCGCGAAACGGGAAACCGACACGATGGACACTTTCATCGATTCCTCCTGGTACTTCCTCCGCTACACCGACGCGCGGAATGAAAATATTCCTTTCCAATTGGATAAAGTAAACGATTGGATGACCGTCGATCAATACGTGGGGGGTGTCGAACACGCGATCCTTCACCTCTTATACTCGCGCTTTTTCACCAAAGTTGTCCGGGATCGGGGATTAGTGAGCGTCGATGAACCGTTTACCCGTCTTCTCACCCAGGGAATGGTTCAGGGATTAACCTATAAAAATCCGAAAACCGGCAAATACGTTCCCGCGGATAACGTCGTCCATGAAAACGATCGCTATCGAGATCGGGACACGGGAGAGGTTCTAGAATTCTTCTTCGAGAAGATGTCGAAATCGAAGTATAACGGGGTCGATCCGCTCAAAGTTCTCGATAAATACGGCGCGGATACGGCGCGGATGTTTATTCTTTTCACCGCGCCCCCGGAGAAGGATCTGCAATGGGATGACGCGGGAGTGGACGGACAATTCCGCTTCCTCAATCGCGTCTGGCGCCTGGTGGCGGAGTATATCGAGAACAAACCCGCGAAGGTGAAAACGCCCGAAACTTTATCCAAAGGGGAGAAAGATTTACGACGGGCGATCCACACGGCGATTAAAGAGATTTCCGCCGACCTAGAGGGGGATTATCAATTTAATACCGCCGTTTCCGAGTTGATGAAACTCAGTAACGCCCTCGGGGACGAGAAATGTTTCGCCTCTCCCGTTTACAAGGAGGGGATAGAGACTTTATTAATCCTTCTCGCACCTTTCGCCCCGCACATTGCCGAGGAGTTATGGCACGAGTTGGGGAATACGGGTTCGATACACCTCCAATCCTGGCCGAAAGTCGATGCTAAGGCGTTAGAAGTGGACGAGATCACCCTCGTTATCCAAATTTCGGGAAAAACGCGGGGAACGATTCAAGTACCCGCGAACGCCGATAAAAGCCAGTTAGAGACGTTGGCGCGGGAATCGGAGATCGCGAAACGGTATATCGAGGGTAAGGAGATCAAGAAGGCGATCGTCGTTCCCGGCAAGTTGGTAAACTTCGTGGTGGGATAAGGTTAGTGAGATTTCGTTTTTCCTGGACGCTCTCTTTTCGGGGAGCGTCTTTTGATTTTCGATCGAGTTTAAAATAAGTAAATATACTTAAAGAAATATTTCGGAAACACGCTATCGCTCGCTCGGGGATTTATGATGCAAATGGGAACGATTCAATCGTTTGGATTATATTTTTGTCATCGATACATACGGAAACGCGATGCACCGAGAAAATTCTCTTGGCAAAAGCTTTCCGTAGATAATATTTGCGAGCCAAGACAATGAAAAAAATAAGAATCAAGGTTTTTTCCTTGAGTGCCGGATTACTGCTATTCGGTTCTAACTTCTTCGCGTTCCTCACTCCAGCTTTAGCCGAGTGGATTTGGGACTCTGAATACCTAAAGTGGAGATTCGAGACATTTATCCGCGATGAGGTTAAAAAAAATTGTGATGATTACTCGTTGAAAAATTTGGAGTTTAAATATCAAACCGCAATAATTCCCGATGATAAAACGATCGCCTATTACGGTGTTGTATTAGGCTCGACTCTAACCTGCTGGGAAAACTTGCAGAGAGCGATGGAAACGGGAATCGAAGAGGGGAAACTATCGCTAGGAGCTAAAAAACCGAAAAAAGTTGCTTTTTTCCCCGATGTTATTCACGGCAAAAATGGTGTCGCCGATGGAGGACCCACGATTATGTTTTACTTTCCCGCTACTAAATCTGAAATTTGTGAAATGTCTAGGTCTTGGGGGATGGATAAACCGAATTGTGTCCGTCGTTGACAAAAATTAGAGCCTTTCAAGAGTTATAAGGAGGTAATAATCGATGAAAACGTTATCAAAAATAGCTTTGATCGCTGTGGGTATTACCTACGCGATTACCGCTAACGCTCAATCCTGTGATAAAAAGGGTTGGCAAACCATCCGAGAAGATTCCATCAAGGTCTGGAAGCGATCGGATAACCCCGCTTTCTTCTTCAAATCTAAAATGACCATTGATGCCGATGGTTCACCCCGCGCTTATAACCCTCCAAATACAGGACTAGATCATATCTGTAACGCGTGTGCTTGTAACCATAACCAACCGATTAAACCGTGGAATTGTTATGGAATCGTCCTTGTGGATGGCCAACCTTATATTCAGGGAGCGAACGATCCCGCGCCAGGTTATTATGTTTCACCAACGAGCTTAGTAGACCGGACGAGAACAAGAAATACCGATCCCAGAAGATACGTGGATTCGGAAAAGATCCCCTATATCGCTCTTCCTCCAGAAGTAATTAATCAACAATGTCGGCCAGACGGGAAAGCCTGTCTTGGTGATATCGGTTTTGTTCTGAACACTCGGAATGGCCGATCGGCTTTCGTTATCGTTGCCGATCAGGGGCCGAGAAATAAAATCGGGGAAGGCTCGATCGCTTTGGCGCGAGCTCTGGACATTAATTCTAGCCCGATAAATGGAGGTGTAAACAGCGCGAGCATTCTCTATTTAGTATTTCCAAAATCGGGGAATGGCTCTCCAAAATCTGTCCAACAAATTAACTCGGCAGGCTCCGCTTTACTTCAAAGTTGGGGCGGACAACAAAGGCTTGAGGATTGCCTGAATCAGCACGGGGGAGGTTAGCTTTTCGCCGGTTCCGGACGTTCGGTAGCGATCGAGTTTTCCCGTCCCTCTGTCGTCCGTCCGGGAATCGGCGCGTCCGGTTCGATCGCTAAATTCTCGCTTATTTCCGCGTCCGGATCGGCGGCCCGTTGATTCTCGGCGTTAACGTTGGGTTTCGTGTCGGTTCCTTTATGGCTGGCGTGACCGCTACTCATAATGTTTTTCCTGACCGGTTTCGTGATATACATCGATACTAGGAAGCTACCGACCCGTTTACCCTCTCGCTAATGACAGACATCCGCGCGCGTACATGGTTGGGCATCGATCCGGGGTTGGCGATCGTCGGTTGGGCGATCCTGCGCGACGAGGGGGGATTCACACCGATTCTGGTGGACTACGGCACGATCGAAACCTCGAAACACGTCTCCACCCCCAAGCGTTTACTGGAGATCGAAACGGATCTCTCGGAATTATTAAAAGAGTATCGCCCGGATTCGATCGTCGTGGAAATGCCCTTCTTTAACCGCCAGATCAAGGCCGCGGGGGGAGTTTTGCAAGCTTTGGGCATTATCAGCCTCGTTAGCTGTCGCGACGGGGGAATCGAACCGATTTTCCTCCATCAAGCGAGTTGGAAATGTCATCTCGGCAATGGCAAGGCCAGCAAAGCGGAGGTCGCCGAGCAGATTAAGCATTTATTTGGATTGACAAAGTTGCCGATCAATGATGCGGTAGACGCGATCGGGATCGCCTACGCGGGCTTATCGGGAGTTCGCAACCAGATCGCGTGAGAGATCGGAGGAGGTAGGAGGCTGGAAGCGGTTTTTAGAAGAGAGATAGCTAGTAATACCTCCAATTTACGGTTTATTCGGTGGATTACGCTTCGCCAAGCCACCCTACGGTCTTCTTCTGGCGGATTCGTTTTGTAAGCGTCGATCGAGCGATAGGGCGAGATCCCGTACCTGTACCTTTTCCGGTTCCCGAGCGAGCGAACCGACGATCAGTACCACTCCCGTACTCCCGCGACGGAACGCGAGACTATCCGCGAACACCCGCACCGGGAAATTCTCGATCGTCGCGGCCAGACGATATCCCCTCGCGGATTCCCCCAACCCTTGCAGGGAGACGATCGCTCTCGATTCCTCGATTTTCGCCTCTCCTAATAAACGTAGAGCTTGCTGGAATCCGGATTGAAAAACCTCCCGTCCGCCGTCACGTTGGAGTCGAGCGTCGAAAGATTCTCGGGCCGTTCGATCGGGCAGATCCATCGTCAGGCAAGTGACCATTTCCGCTTCCTCTATATTCACGAAAATCGTCGTTTCCCGTACCGAAATATTCGCTTTTTTCAAATCGGCACCCGATCGATCGATCGCCCGCGTGACCATTTGCCGTAATAACGGGGGGGCTACCTCGAAACCGGGGGGTAAATCGTTTACTTCTAGAAGGGTTTCCGGCGGGACGTTTCGATCGGGCGCGGAAAGAGGGCTTTTTAGTTCGGTAGCGTGGCTAGGCGACGGGAAACGGGCGATCGCGCCCGGATCGAACGACCGGCCGGACCACCCGAAGAACGTTCCGAAGACGATCGGAAAGATAATAACGCGGGGTTTCGCCGATCGCCGGTACGCCGATCTTCGCCGGGAGTTTTTATCGCCGGCGTTTTCCCCGGACGGGAAATCCCGGTTCTCGTGTAGCTCGTTCAACCGGCGGGATGCTCTCGGTAACACTAGGAATTCTCTCTCGTTGTCTCGAAATTTCTCTAGTAACTTTTCTTCAACTCGCCCGCGATTCCCGCGGATTTTTTTTCCACCCGATCGATCGTTAAAACCTCCGGATTCCCCCAGTCGATCCCCACCCCGATTCCTATCGCGCCTTCCCCTTGTAAATCCTCGACAAAACCGCCCCGTTCGGCCATCGCTTCCCACCAGCGATCGTAGGGGCCGAAATAATAGGTACAGGGGGGGTATCTCGTATCGATTTTCAACCACCATCGTCGTTTCTCGACCAGAGATCGATCGAACCACGAGGTAAGCGTGGCGATCAGATTCCACCGCAGGAGTGAGAGATAGACCATTTTTCCCTTTTTGTCCAAGTATTTTTACCCATAAGTAAACAACTTTACCCGATCGAAGTTATCTTCCCCTAGGGAGAAAAGAAATCGCGGGAAATTTTTCGGGCCGATCGCCTCGTTACTTCGATCGCGAATTTTTTCGTATAACGTTCAGCTTTCCGCTATCCTTTCGAGCCAACCAAGATCGGGGTTTAGCATCTGGAATCGTCCGAATATAAAGATTTCTCGCTAATAATTTATAGCGAGAAATCTCGATGATTGATTATTACAAAAAATGACTTTTTTCAGAAAATAACGGGAGATACCGCCGAATTAATGCTCGAAAATATCTTTGTACTGCTGTAAATCTAATTCCGTGAAAACGGGAATACAATCGAAGCATTTTCGGGCCAGTTCCCAACGATCCTCGCGTTGTAACATCCGCGTCAACTTATCGCGAACGCTCAGGAGATAGCGCACGTCGTTCGCGGCGTAACTCAACTGTTCCGCGCTTAAATTCTCCGCGTTACCCCAGTCGGAACTCTGGGCGCTTTTGTCGAGTTCGATCCCCTCTAATTCTTGCACGAGATTTTTTAACCCGTGATTCCCGGTGTAGGTGCGGGCGAGTTTGCTTGCGATTTTGGTACAGAAAATCGGTCGCGTGTCGATCCCGAAAGTATGGGCCAGTTGTGCCACGTCAAAACGGGCGAAATGAAACACTTTCTCGATATTCGGGTCTTCTAGTAATCGTTTCAGATTGGGCGCGTCGCGATGCCCCCGCGGGACGCGGATCGCGGTCACGAAACCGCTCGGATCGCATAGTTGGACGAGACAGAGACGGTCGCGGCCGGGAACGAGTCCCATCGTTTCCGTGTCGATAGCGATCGCCGGCGCGCTTTGGTAACGGGTTAAGGTTTCTTCCGTCAGATCTCGATCGTGTACTTGAAAATTATTCAGGTTCATACTTTTATAGATCTCTCGCGCGATGGATTTGTGAGGGTTTGAACGATGAAAAATGTCTGTTAATTCGGAATGGTATCGATTGTTTCAGGATATTATTTTTCAATTTCTCCTGCCTCCTGCCGACCGCCTCCTTGTCAACGTCTTTTTACAAAAAGTTGCGTGAAATAATACTCGCCGTCGCTATTTTTGGCGATCCCGATCCCCGTGATATCGTAATCCCCTACCATATTTTTCTCGTGGCCGGGGCTGTGAATCCACCCCTTAACGGCTTCGGCTACGGGATCGTTGTAACCTTTCATCCAGGCGAGATTTTCGCCCATACCGCGGAGGGACATCATTGTCTGTACCGATTTCACCCGATCGTCGAACCCGTCGTGACTGAAAGGCGCTTGTTTACTCGCCATTTTCTGACTGAATAAACGCGCCACGTAACTCACGTTCGGATCGAGGAGTAAGGGGGGTAAATTCCGCGATTTCCGGTACTCGTTAACCCCCGCGTTGGTCATCTGTTCGAGGGTGCGGAGATAGGTTCCGTCGGCGAGGGGATCGATCGAGGGCGAGGGGGAAATCGATCGAGCGCGGGAAATATCGCCTACCACATCGCGTTTGACGAAGATCTGGGTGAAATATAATTTTCCCCGACTATCGATCGCCGCCCCGATCCCGGTCTTGTCGAAATCCCCCTTCAGGTTCTCGCGATGGCTTTTACTCTCGATCCATCCCTGTAGCGCTACCGTCGTCGGGTCGTCGTGGCCTTGATTGACGGCCACGTTTTCCGCCACGGCGCGATAGGGGATCTTGACGGCGATCGCCCGCGCCCGTTGTTGGAATCCCTCGTGACTAAAGGGAACCGCCCCGGTCGCCATCCGTTGACTGTGGATTCTCGCCTGGCGGGAAATCGCAGGATTCAACGTTAACGGGGGTAAACCGTTCGATCGACGGTACTCGTTCACCTTTTGCAGGATTTCCTCTTCTAGAAAAGGTAAAGACGATTCATCGAAGGAGGGCGCGGTCTTTACCGGAAGGGGGAGCGGGGGCGAGTTTTCGGCGATCGGGTTGAATTTGACCGACTGACACCCCGTTAACGCGCCCCAGAGAGCGATCGAAAGCCAAAAACGCTTCATATAAATTGATAGCTACCAATCGGTCCCTAAATATTTAGCTACCGCCTGCACGTCCTTATCGCCGCGCCCGGAACAGTTGATCACGATGCGGGGACTGCCGGTAAGCGTCGGGCAGAGGGTTTCCAGATAGGCGAACGCGTGGGACGTTTCCAGCGCCGGGATAATCCCCTCCAATCGCGAAACGGTTTGGAACGCTTCTAACGCCTGGGCATCGGTGACGCTGTAGTATTCGGCGCGGCCGCTATCCTTGAGAAAACTATGTTCCGGCCCGACACCGGGATAATCCAACCCCGCGCTGATGGAATGCGCCTCGATCACCTGTCCCTCGGTATCCTGTAACAGATAACTCATCGCCCCGTGTAATACCCCCGGTTTGCCGTGGGTGAGGGTCGCGGCGTGTTTCCCGGATTCGACGCTTTCCCCCGCGGCCTCGATGCCGATTAAGCGTACCGTGGGTTCTTTCACGAACTCGTGGAACAGGCCCATCGCGTTCGATCCCCCTCCCACGCAAGCGAGGAGAATATCCGGCAGACCGCCCCATTTTTCTAAACACTGTTGGCGGGTTTCCTGTCCGATGATCGCGTGAAAGTCCCGCACCATCATCGGGTAGGGATGCGGCCCCGCGACGGAACCGAGAATATAGTGAGTGGTTTCCACGTTCGTCACCCAGTCGCGAATCGCCTCGGAGGTCGCGTCTTTCAGGGTTCCGGTTCCCGCGGATACCGGTTGCACGGTCGCGCCCAGTAATCTCATGCGGAAAACATTCAATTTCTGGCGTTCCATGTCGTGAACGCCCATATAGATAACGCATTCGAGGCCGAAGCGCGCGCAGACGGTGGCGGTGGCGACTCCATGCTGTCCCGCGCCCGTTTCGGCGATGATCCGTTTTTTGCCCATGCGTTTGGCGAGGAGAACTTGCGCGAGGGCGTTATTGATCTTGTGCGCCCCGGTATGGTTGAGATCTTCGCGTTTGAGGTAAATTTTCGCGCCCGTGCCGTCGGGTTTGGCGTAATGTTCGCTAAGACGTTCCGCGAAGTAGAGGGGGCTAGGTCTACCGACGTAATCTTTGAGGAGTTGGTTTAATTCTTGTTGGAAATCGGGATCGTTTTTGTAGCGATCGTATGCGGTTTCCAGTTCGCTCAGGGCGGGCATCAGGGTTTCGGGAACGTATTTGCCACCGTAGCGCCCGAATCGCCCGAACGCGTCGGGATACTGGGCGGAGGGATCGATCGAGCGAGAGGAAGGGATCGGCGTGGTAGTCATCGAATGTAATACGCTAGAGACAAGACTTATTATAGATCTAAGCGTTTTTCCCGCGGTTTCGCGCGCGTCCTCGCGCTTGGAAATCACCCGAGAGGTAATCCGATGACCCGTGTTACCGAAACCGACCGGAAACGTTTAGAAGACTTGATTATCGCCCGTTTCGACGAGATAGGAAGAGGGCGAACGAGATCGAGGAACGGATAATTACCCTAGAAAACGGTCAGAAAGCGCTCGATCTCGGTCAGGTAGAGCTAAAAGGACAGATCTCGGTGGTGGAAGCGCGGCGGTCGGCGGTGGAAACGGCCTCTCTGAAAATTCCCGATCCGATCGAAAAGGTAGACGAGCTTAAGAATTGGAAACCGAGAGCGATCGTGGCGATCGCACCGCTCTCGGCGGCGCGATCGCTTGTTTATTCGCGGTGGTAGTGGGAATCCTTAAGAATTCGGTGGAAATCTTTTTGTCAATCTCTCGGAAGATAGATTTCTTTCTGTTATTTCCGTTTACCCCGAACGCATCCGTGGCGATCGAGGAACCGTCTAACCGTCGCATCCGGGGCGAATTTCCCGACCCCCGCTATAACCGCGTTAAATTGGGGAACTCTAAGCGCGTAAGCTAGGCAAATTCGGGAAAATAGCGGTGCGAAACGAGTTTCTAGTGCCGGTTCTCACGGGACGACAACAAAAAGTCTTCCAACTCCTCGTTCTTCTTTGGTGCGTCACGCTCTGCGGTTTCTGGTTCTGGTGGCTCCGTACCGAACACGT
This sequence comes from Pannus brasiliensis CCIBt3594, assembly GCF_036688125.1. Lineage (NCBI taxonomy): Bacteria > Bacillati > Cyanobacteriota > Cyanophyceae > Chroococcales > Microcystaceae > Pannus > Pannus brasiliensis. The sequence continues at coordinate 92,780 of NZ_JBAFSM010000005.1, forward strand.
CATTACTTGGGTGGGAATGTGCCTGAATAGCCTGATGGTCGGGTTTACCTCGTTTATCCCCGGCTATTTCTTCTTTTTCGCCCTACGGATGCGAAAATTTAACCCGGCCATCGCGATTCCCGACGATTGGAAAGTGGCGATGGTGGTCACGAAAGCCCCCTCGGAACCCTGGCCGGTGGTGCGGGAAACTTTAGAGGCGATGCTATCCCAATCGCGTCCCCACGATACCTGGTTAGCGGACGAAGACCCTTCCGAGGACACCCTCGCTTGGTGTCAGCGTCACGGGGTATTAGTTTCCTGTCGCAAGGGAATCAGCGATTATCACCGATCGATCTGGCCGCGACGTACCCGCTGTAAAGAGGGAAATTTAGCCTATTTTTACGATACTTACGGCTATCGGCACTACGATATCGTCGTTCAGATGGATGCCGACCACGTACCCGCTCCCGGTTATCTGGAGGCGATGATCCGTCCTTTCATGAACCCGGAAGTCGGCTACGTGGCCGCCCCCAGTATTTGCGATGCCAACGCGGCCGAGAGTTGGGTGGTCAACGGTCGGCTTTTCGCGGAGGCCACGTTACACGGCCCTTTACAGGCGGGTTATACCGACGGTTGGGCGCCGTTATGTATCGGCAGTCATTACGCGGTCAGAACGGTCGCGCTCAAGGATATCGGGGGATTGGGGCCGGAATTGGCGGAAGATCACACGACGACCTTGATGATGAACGCGGGGGGATGGCGGGGTGTGTTCGCGTTCGATGCGGAAGCGCGCGGTTTCGGCCCCTCGTGTTTCGCGGACGCGATGACGCAGGAGTATCAATGGTCGCGTAGTCTGACGACCGTGTTACTGGCGATCACTCCCAAGTATTGGCGCGGTTTGCCGGCGCGTCTTAAATTTCAATTTCTTTTCGCTCAGATCTGGTATCCCCTGTTCGGGTTGAGCGGACTAATCGGGATGATACTGCCGATTATCGCGTTAGTGATCGATCGACCGTGGTTGAAAATGAGTTATTTTGAATTTCTCGGCTATTCTTTCCTTCTCGGTTTAACGGCTCTATTTCCGGTTCTCTGGTTGAAAAGATGCGGGTGTTTACGACCGAAGACCGCGCGGGTGATTAGCTGGCAGAGTATTCTCTTCCATCTCGCGCGAGGCCCCTGGATTATCGCCGGGGTATCTCACGGGGTCATCGGTTGGCTGAGACGGAAGGAGCTTGAATTTAGGATAACCCCGAAGGGCGATCGACAGGTTAAACCGCTCCCTCTCCCCGTGGTTTTGCCCTATTTACTGCTGGGTTTATTTTCCGCGCTGGTGGTGATCGCGATCGGCGGGCTGAAGTGGGCTAAGGGGTATTATTTTCTGACACTGGTTCAGGCCACTTATTATGTAGGGACTTTCGCCGCGATCGTTTTCCTGCACCTGCGGGAAAATCCGGGTTCTCGATCGCTTTTTCGAGTCCATCGGGGTTTGGTGGCGTTTGGCTTGGGAATTCTCCTACTTTCGGCGGGTTTAAAGTTACCGCTAGGGGTAGAGGCGATCGGCAACGATCGAGCGTTACAAACCGTTCGAGAGGTCATCGGCGATCTAAGCGCCCGGCTCGCTCCGGGGGAATGGAGTTCTGCGGACATTCTCGATCGATCCGAACCGGCGATCGGGGTGTACGATCCGGCCGGTGGCTTTCAAAACGTGAAAAGTATTCAGATCGAGCATCATTTCGTTCCCTGGCGTTTGGACAACGCGAACGAACTGATCGACGCGTTGGCGAAAACTAAACAGGCGAAACGTTTTCCGATGATCACCCTGGAACCCTGGTCGTGGAATTGGAACGGGATGGTCGATCGAACGTTATTAACCGATATCGCCGCGGGAAAATACGACGCGACATTAACGCGAGCTTTTCAAGTTCTCAAGGAACAATCGCCGCAAAAAGTGTTATTCCGATTCGGCCACGAGATGGAAAAAGTCGATCAATATCCCTGGTCGAAAGCCGACTATAACGCCTATATCGCCGCCTACCGACACGCGTTCGAGTTATCGCGAGAACTGGGGGTGAATAACCTGCTCTGGGTTTGGTCGCCCGCGGGAAATCGGGAATCGGCGCGCTACTGGCCGGGGGAAGAATATGTAGATTATATCGGCGTTTCTATCTACGCGACCCCCGAATGGAATAAAACCCATCCCGAACAGGAAATTCTCACCTTCGAGCAGTTAATGCGGGAGAAATACTGGTTTGTCGATCGATATCCCCGACCGATTCTCGCGACCGAGGTGGGTGTCAACGCGAGTGACGCGGAGAAAAAACGCTGGCTGGTCGAGGCGATCGAGGCTTTACCAAAGTTCCCGCGATTGAAAGCTTGGGTTTATTTCAATCAGATTCAACCGGCTATCGTACCCGTGGACTTCCCCGGACAACCGGATTGGGAATTATCTACAGAACAGATCGATCGGTTATCGCGAGCTTTGGAACGGCGTTAACGGGTAGGCGGGACGAATTCAAGAATAATCGGTTGTTAATTCTCCCGCGTTGATTTTTTCCGTGATCAGGGTTCTCACTAATTCTAGTTCCTGTCGCGTCACTTTGCCGTCCGATCGCATGGCGCTGGAAATCCGATCGCGCTCTCCCTTGGTAATAATCCCGTCGGCGATCGCCTGTTCGATAATCGCTCTCAACTTTTCAAGTTCCCGCTGTTCTTCCGGGGTTAGCTCCTGTTCATCGGGGCGCTCGATTTTCATAGGTTTTTCCTTCTTTTCACTATCCGAGGGGCGATCGAACTTCGGTACTCGATCGCGGAAACGTTTATTCTACTAGGCTTAACACGGATACTGGAATACCGGTTATCAAAATTTTGCAATTGTTACCGGAAACCGACTCCCGCATCTCACGAACCCCGTCGCAGGGTTTGGGAGGGCGATTCCCCGAACATTTTCCGATAATCCTTGGCGAACTGCCCCATGTGCCAGAAGCCCCATTGAATCGCGACATCGCTCACCGTAGCACCATCGCCCGCTTTCAGTTGTCGCCGTACCCCGTTGAGACGCTGGGCTTTCAGATAGGCCGCGGGAGCCATCCCGAAACATTCCCGGAACCCGTAACGGAGAGTACGTTCGCTGACGTGGATTTCCTTGCAGAGATCGGTGACGGCGAGGGGGCGATCGAGATTTTCCAGTAACATTTCTTCCGCTCGCTTTATGAAAGAATATCGAGAGGATGGACGGAACGGGGGGCTAGTTTGGTTAGATTCGAGCAGATCCAGCATTAGATCGAGAAAATCCGCCCGAATAATCGCCGCTAGTTCCGGTGGTAGCGTTTGTGGCGATCGGATCGCGGGGAAAAGATTCTGGAAATGGAAACGGAATCGATCGACAGCGCCCGCGTCCGGCCGGATCGTTCGGGTATCATCGAGAACGAGCGATTCTACCCGCGTCCTGCCGGTGAGTTCGGCCGCTTCGAGGAGGGAATCGATCGAGATCGAGACGAGCGCGAGGGGAAAGTCTCCCCGTCGGAGAAAATCGAGTCCGAGAGAACTCTTCTGTAAAAGCGCGTGATCCGGGGAAAGGTTATAGCCGTGCCAGTGGAGCGATCGGGGGACGGACAGGGGAACCGCGATGGCGATCGTTCCCGCGGGGGAATCTCCCCGAGAACGAATCCCCCGGTTATAGGTCATCCTAGCGAATTGCATTCCCGCGAGTTGGGCGACGATCAGTTCTCCCGCGAACGCTCCCCCCTCGATCTGTCGGTGAAGCATATTCCAGCCAAAGGCTTTCATCCGTTCCGCCAGTTCATCGATATCGTGAACGGAAATCGTCTCCATCCGGGGGGGTAACTCGACAGTCATTCGGGTCAACCTATCCGATTAATCTTGTTAAGAATTGTATCCGATCGGTCGGAAAAAGTTTGATTAAGTTTGCCGTTTCTTGATAGCAACAAACTTCCTTCCCATTCTATAATAATTATTCGGGAAATCTATCCGTCGCGCTCGAACGGCGATCGCGTTTCGGGGAGAAGATCGCGTCACTATCTCCCCCGATCGCCCCCGGCGCTCGGAAACCGTCCGCGAAGTCCGCGATAAGCCTCTCGCCTACCCACTCCGTCGATCGGGCGCTCCCTGGCTAAAATTCCGCCGATACGAGGGGTTCGGGAATACAATCGAAATAGGTTCGGATCGATTCCCCGATCGAAATCTCGCGGAACCGAGCGATCGGGGGAGTTCGCGTACTCTACAAAAGGCATTTTCTCGTTCACATCAGGAAGGATAGTGAAATGGAAATCAAGATCGATCGCCAAGAGTTTATAAAATCCCTGATCGTGCCACCGGGGAAACAGATTTCCCTGCGGAAAGATTACGATCCGGGTTTTAAACCGGATTACATTAGCAAAGAAGACGCGAAAACGCTCCTACAAAACGGAATTGAAAAACTAGCGGAGTTTCAAGATAAACTCTACGCTCAAGATACCTACGCGCTCTTAGTGAACCTGCAAGCGATGGACGCGGCGGGAAAAGACGGCACGATCAAACACGTTATGTCCGGGTTAAACCCGCAGGGATGTCAGGTATTTAGTTTTAAAATTCCGTCCGCGGAAGAACTCGATCACGATTACCTCTGGCGATACTATAAAGCGTTACCGGAACGCGGTAGGATCGGCATTTTTAACCGCTCTTACTACGAGGAATTACTGGTCGTGCGGGTGCATCCGGAACTCCTCGATCGCCAGAAACTCCCCCCCGACGCGAAAGGTAAAAAAATCTGGAAACGCCGTTTCGAGGAAATTAATAATTTAGAGAAATCTCTCGTGAATAACGGGGTTATCGTGTTAAAAATTTTCCTGTACGTGTCGAGAGAGGAACAGAAGAAACGGTTTTTAGAACGGATCGATCGACCGGAAAAAAATTGGAAATTTTCCGAGAACGACGTGAAAGAACGGCGGTTTTGGGATGATTACATGAACGCCTACGAGGATATCTTTAATAATACCAGCACCGAACACGCGCCCTGGTATATTGTTCCCGCCGATCGAAAATGGTTTACCCGTCTCGCGGTCGGTGTCGTGATTTACCACACCCTAGAATCGCTCGGATTGCAATATCCCGCCGTGACGGAAGAACACCGACAGGCATTACTGAAGGCGAGGGAAGTATTGGAAAACGAGGGATAATGGTTCCCAAGATACCTGGGGATTCGGTCGGCGATCGCTCCCCACGATACTCTTTCTCGATTTTCATCCATCTCCCGATAGGTTTTTACGCCAGGTTGTAGGATAATCGGTTACTTTATTCTGGAGAAGTTTTATCATCTATGCGTCGTTTTCTCTCGATCGTTTCTCTCGGTTTACCGCTCGTTTTCCCGGTGGTAAGCGCGACCGGATTACCGGCACAGACTCCTCCCGCGTCCGCGGAAAAAACGGCTCCCCGTCCGAGAACCGCGGAACAGTTGCTCGATGAAGTCTGCGCGGTTCTCAAAAACGCGCGTTCCTTTACCGTCGATATGGATATTACCTATGATGCGGTACTGGATTCTGGCTCGAAAGTACAATACAGTGCCTATCAGCAAGTGTGGGTACAGAAACCCGATCGACTGCGATCGGATTATATCGGAGACGAGCGCGCTACCCGTTTTTATTACGATGGAAAAACCGCTACCCTACAAGACACCAATCGGAATTTGTACGCCACGAAAACCGCGCCGAATACCCTGGATGGAGCGCTAAACCAAGTCGAGGAAAAGTACGGGATCACCATTCCCATGTCTAATCTAGCGGCCGGCGATCCCTGCGCGGATATCAAGGCCAATGTGAGCCGGATGATCTTTGTCGGTGTCGATATGGTCAACCGCGTCCCGATGTACCATCTGTTATTAATCGGTAGCGATCGGGATTTCCAACTCTGGATAACCAGAGAACCGCGCCCCCTACTGAAAAAAGCGATTATTACCTATAAAAATCTCCCCGGTGCGCCGCAATACACGGCGGTACTGTCCAATTGGAACTTTAACCCGAAAATTCCGGCGAATACGTTCACCTTTACCCCTCCGAAAGGTTCGATCGGGATTGAGTTCCTACCCGAAACGGGCAACGAGACGGGAGATAGAAGCCAGTAATTAAGAGACGGGAGAAAGAATCCGGACAGGATTATCCGGCAAAGTGATCGAACGGTGATCTCTCGATCGAGAATCCCGATCCCTACCTTAAAAACGATTTCTGCCGGAAGTTACATCAAAAATATTCAGGAGTTCGAGCCATGCGACGATCCCTACACAGAACCTTATGTATTGTTTCCGCTCTCGTGTTGAGCGCCGCTTTACTGTCCGCGGAAAATGTAGACGCTCGCGGGGGCGGTGGCCGCGGGGGTGGCGGCCGGAGTGGGGGCGGCCGGAGCGGTGGTAGCCCGAGTGGGGGCGGTTTCAATCGGGGGGGAGGCTATAGCGGTGCCGGAGCTTCCCCTCGGGTGAACCGGAGTAGCGATTTGCAGAATCGGGGCAATTTTAGTAATCGCGCTCAAACCTCTAGAGATCGCTCCAGCCTACAGCAGAACCGTCAGGGAGAACGGCAGTTTAACCAACAAGAGCGGCAGGGGGAACGTACCACGCGGCAGGGGGAACGTCAAACCACCCGACAAGACCGCCAGGGAGAACGTCAAACCACCCAACAAGGTCGTCAGGGGGAACGAACCGAACGTCAGGGAGAACGCCAGACCACCCGACAAGACCGTCAGGGAGAGCGTCAAACCACCCAGCAAGAACGGCAGGGGGAACGAACCGAACGTCAGGGAGAACGCCAGACCACCCGGCAAGAACGGCAGGATGAGCGTACCCAACGGACCGATACCCGGCAGGAAGAACGTACCCAACGCCAGGGAGAACGCCAGAATCAAATTACCGAGCGCCAGGAAAACCGCCAGGACTTTATCAACGATAATTACGATAATTACTGGCGCGGGGGCGGTTGGTACGGGGGAGGTTACTACGTTCCGCCGGGTTGGGGTTGGGCCGGGTTCGCGACCGGTCTGATCATCGGCACGGCGGTCTCTACTCTGCCCCCCTACTACAACACCGTGTACGTCGGTTCAACGCCTTATATTTACTCGGACGGGATCTATTTTCAGTCGAGCGGTAGTGCCTACACGGTGGTCGCGCCTCCCGTCGGCGCGGTCGTCACCTATCTCCCGGACGGTTGTACGACGACCCAAACCGGGAACACGGTGTACTACAATTGCAGTGGCATTTACTACCAGCCTTTCTTTCAAGACGGCTCCACGGTTTACCGGGTGGTACAGTTCTAGGACGGAAAACCGCGTTTTCCCCCGGGAAAATTAAAAATCGACCCGATCGATCCCCGCGGATCGATCGGGCGCGATCGGGCGAACTCTCCCGATAATCACTCGTTGTAGGGCGTGACGGGAATGGCGGTACGGTAACGGCGGGTTCCGACGGCCGCGCCGATTAACGCGGAGGCCAACCCCAACAGCGAGCCGAGGAAGAACGACCATCCCACGCGGGCCGCGTTCCCGGCGATATCTCGGGTTTGTTGGGCGGTGAGATTGGGCGCTTGGTTGGGAACGTTAATCGCACCTTGTTGGGCTTGATTCACGATCGTGTCGGCGTTACTCGCCACCCAACCGAAAACTCCCGTTACCCCGGTCGAGAGTAACCAGGCACTCAGGGCGAGGGTGGTCGCCCAGAGAATAATCGCGTTCAGTAGGGAGGTACTGCGATTGACCGGGCCGCAGGCGCGCGCCATCACCCAACCGCCGAGAAATAGGGAGATAAATAAACTGATTACCGACCACCAGCCGACGGCGTTTCCCACTCCGGGAGCGTTGGAACGGGGCGCGCCGGAACCGGCGATACTGCTCAAACCGATCGCCGCACCCAGCGCGCTCAGAAGTAATTGGCTGGCTAGGGTCACGACCAAGCCGGAGATAATCGGCCCCCAGCGCACTCGATCGTGATACTCGGCGGGCGTGACGATGGCGGCGGTTCGATCGACGGTACGTTCCACCCGCTCGTAGGGTCTATTCGCGGATTCCATTTTTTTTGAACTCACTTGCTAAAAGGTTTTTATCCTATTCTGAAAATACTCGTTCCCGCCTCGGCTCGGCATATTCCAAAATCGAGAGATTCCGATCTATCGATCGAGGGAGATCTGGATCGCGAGCGCGAGAGAGGGTGTAGAAAAATGAATTTTCTGTAAAGAGATATTACGACCCGCGTGGCCCGGAATGAATCGACCGAATTACTTTTCGGTAGCCCGATCGAACCGCGAGGAAAATAGCGTATGAATAAACGCTCGCTTAGACTAGGCGTTTGTTGGTTAATGAGTTTCGCACTAACTTTCGTTCTCTGGCTTTCCGGGGTTCACGCGCGAGAGTATCCGTTTTATTGGGATTCTATCAACGTGGCGATCGACGTTCAACCGAACGGGGATATGTGGATCACGGAAACACAGAAGTACGTGTTCGAGGAAAATTACAGTAACCGAAGATATCGATATATATCGCTCGCTAAAGTCGATGAGATTACAGATGTCACCGTCCGGGAAAACGATCGGGTAATTCCGAGCGAGGTGGGGACGGAAGAGGGGAAATTTTGGATTCGTTGGCAACACGAGTTAACCCCTCCCGACACGCGCACTTTTGTTTTGAAATATCGCGCGATCGGTGGATTACAAGTACGGGGCGAAAATACGATGGTTTATTGGAAAGCCGTATTTCCCGATCGAAAATCCCCGGTACGGAACGCGAGAGTTCGAGTCCATTTACCGGTCTCTCTAGCGGGCAAAGTTTCCTCCTTCACCGGTTTCGGAATTCCCGCGAACGCCCGCTCGATCGATCCGCGGACCTTCGAGTTCACCGCCGAACAACCCCTGGAACCCGGACAGGAATTAGAGGTACAAGTGGTTTTCCCGAGCGATATTTTGAAGGTTCCCGTCCCGCGCTGGCAATCGACACCGGAAAATCCGTTTTTGTCTCTCTTTGTTTCTCTGTTCTGGCCTGTCTTGGGAATAGGGTTATGGTTAACGTTGCCTTTTTGTCGGCTCTTAAAAGGCGGTGCTGGCAGTAGTGGCGGCGGTTACGACGGTAGCGGTTACGACGGGGGTGGTGATGGTGGTGGCGGTTGTGGCGGTGGTTGTGGCGGTGGCTGTGGTGGTGGCGGTTGAAAAGCCGCTAACCCGCGAAAAAATCGAGGCCGCGAGCCTTGCACCCGCGGACCCGATCGATTCCCGAACCGAAATTAACTCGCGATCGCCGCGAGCGAGTCGATATCTCGCCCGCCCTAATTTCTCCCGGTAACGTTACTCGACCAAGCCCGATCGCAGGGCCCGAACCGCCGCCTGGGTTCGATCGTCCACGCAGAGCTTATTCAAGATATTGCGAACGTGGGTTTTCACCGTCCCGATCGTGATGTAGAGTTTTTCCGCGATATCGGCGTTGCTAGATCCGGCGACGATCAGATTGAGAATTTCTAGCTCTCGCTCGGTTAACGGCGCGCTCTCTAGTAATTGACGGTACTCCGGTTCGATACCGCCGATCGTCACCGTTTTCTGGACGGTCTCCGCCGCTCCCGCGGGAACCGTTTGGCGTACCTGTTGCAGGACGATATTGGCGATCACCGGATCGATCCAGGGGTTGCCCTCGTGGGTACTGCGGATCGCGTCCGCCAGTTTATCGACGTTAATATCTTTCATGCAGTAGGAGTCCGCACCGGCCGCGAAGGCCGCCAGAACGGAATCCTGGGCCTTGTGCATGGTGAGCATGAGAATTTTCGTCGGCGTTCCTTCGGGGTGAGCCTGCTTAAAGCGTCGCACCATTTCAATACCGTCCATGTTGGGTAGCCCGATATCGACGATCGCCACGTCGGGTTTCACGCTCTCGGTCAATCGCAGGCCCTGTTGTCCGTTGGTGGCCTCGCCTACCACCTGAATCCCCTCGCGGCGCTGTAAGGCCGCCACTAACCCGATCCGGGTTAGATCGTGATCCTCGATAACGATAACGCGCGCTTCATCCATATTGTTTTTCCCATTTGATTCAATCAGATCGGTATCTAAAAAAGCCTCGATGAACTCCATCCTTCCGGTTCTCGTAGCATTCGCGAGCTAGGGATTCTAAGTAAGGATAATTCATCTAGCGTTCTAAAATCAATCTGTAGGAATTATAAAAACTCAGCTTTTTATTTTTCTTCTGCCCTCGGTTCGATCTCTCCTCGATTCTATCATCTATCTTAAGGTATATTTTAAGAAAATAGCGTGAAAATGCTTATCTCCTCGGAAGTACGGCGACGGACCGATCGAGATCTCCCCGTTGATTTTTCGCGCGGAACGGGCGTTTCGGGGAGCGTTCGTAGAGAGCGCCCCCGACCGTAAAACCCCGTCGATCGCCGAAAAAATCCGTTCTTTTTCCCGACCTTCTATAATCGCAAGTAACCCCCTTGACACGATCGGGGCGTTCCCGATCGATCCCCCCCCCCACTCTCATGCCGGCATCCCTCCCGAATTTTTTTTCCGCCCGCCCGTTTATCCCCCACGGTCATTGTTACCTCTGGCGGACCGAATTAGTCGGACTACACCTCATAGCGGACGGACTGATCGCGTTGGCCTACTTCTCGATCCCGCTCCTCCTGCTCTATTTCGTCCGCCAGCGGAAAGACGTGCCGTTTCCCTCGATCTTCTGGCTGTTCGCCGCCTTTATCATCGCCTGTGGCACCACGCATCTGATCGCGGTCTGGACGCTCTGGCACCCGATTTACTGGGTGTCGGGAACGATTAAAGCGATCACCGCGTTCGTCTCCCTCTATACCGCCTCGGAACTCTACACGGTGATTCCCAAGGCGCTCGCTTTACGAAGTCCCGAAGAACTGGCCGCGGAAATCCGCCAACGGGAACGGGCCGAAAAAGCGTTGGCGGAAAGCGAGCGGTGTTTTCGGGGGATTTTCGACCAAACTTTCCAGTTTATCGGCTTGATGAAGCCGGACGGGACATTAATCGAGGCCAATCGCACCGCGCTGGAATTCGGGGGGCTGGAGGCACTGGAGGCGATCGATCGACCGCTCTGGGATACCTATTGGTTCTTGACTCCCGAGGTCGATCGCGAGCGAATCCGATCGAGTGTCGAGCGCGCCGCGCGGGGGGAGTTTATCCGTTACGAGATCTCGGTACAGGGAGCCGGGGGACGACTCGTGCCGATCGATTTCTCCCTCAAGCCGATTTTTAACGATTCCGGCGAGGTGGAGTTAATCATTCCCGAGGGTCGGGATATCACCGATCTCAAGCGGGTGGAAGCGGAGATCCGGCAGTTGAACGCCGAGTTAGAGGAACGGGTCAAACGGCGGACGCAACAGTTAGAGGCCTCCAACCGGGAGAAAGAGGAAGCGCTCGATCGGGAACGACAGGCCCGGCAACAGGCCGAGATTTCCGAACAGCGTTTCCGCGTCAGTCAGGAACTCTCTCTCGACGCTTTCACCATTCTCCGAGCGATACGGGACGAGCGCGGGGAGATCGTCGATTTCCGCTGGGATTACGCCAATCCGATGGCGGGAAAACTCCTGCGTTTACCCCCCGACGCGTTGATCGGTGAACGTCTCCTCGACAAATTCCCCGGCAATAAAACCGATAGTGAACTGTTCGATCGCTACGTCCGGGTGGTGGAAACCGGCGAACCCCACGACATCGAGCTTTTTTACAACTCCGAAGATCTGATCGGTTGGTATCGGAATATGGCCGTCAAGCTCGAAGACGGGGTGGCGGTCTTTTTCACCGATATTACCGAGCGCAAACACGCGGAACTCGCCCTCCAGGAAAGCGAACACCGTTACGCCACCCTAGCGCGTCTATCCCCGGTAGGAATTTTCCGGTGCGATCGAGAGGGAGCCTGTTTTTACGTCAACGATCGCTGGACGAAAATGACGGGATTTTCCGCGGGATCGGCGATCGGGTTCGGTTGGACGGACGTACTGCACCCGGACGACCGCCCGCGCGTGGTACGGAATTGGCAGATCGCGGTCGAGCGAAACGAACCCTTCCGGGCGGAGTATCGCGTGCGAGGTCCCGACGGTTCGAGCGTCTGGGTACTCGGTCAGGCCCTCCCGGAAAAGTCGGACGAGGACGTGGTCATCAGTTATGTCGGGACGATCACGGATATCAGCGAGCGGGTGGAGGTGGAACGGGAATTACAGGAGCGCTCGCGCGAACTCCGGGAGGTCAACCAGATCCTCACCCGCACCACGAATTTAATCCGGAAACGGAACGAGGAACTCGATCGCTTCGCCTACATCGTTTCCCACGACCTGAAAGCGCCCTTGAGGGCGATCGCCAATCTCTCGGAATGGATCGAGGAAGATCTCGACGGACAGTTACCGGCCGAGAACCGGCGCCAGATGACCCTATTACGCTCTCGCGTTCACCGCATGGAGGCGTTAATTAACGGATTGTTGGAATACTCTCGCATCGGTCGCGATTCGGTGGAGATCGAGACGGTGAACGTGGGAACCCTGTTAGCGGAGACGATCGACTCGATCGATCCCCCCGAACCCTTCTCGATCGTCCTTCCCGAAAATCCCCCCGTTTTTTCGGGGAAACCGTTATTTCTGCGTCAGGTTCTCGCCAATTTAATCACGAACGCCATCAAACACCACGATAAAGACACCGGGCGCGTCGAGATCGGGGCGATCGAGGACGAGAACTTTATCGAGTTCACCGTTAGCGATGACGGGCCGGGTATCTCCCCCGAATACCACGAGAGAATCTTCGGCATCTTCCAAACCCTCGGCAACGGGGAGAATCCGTCCAGTACCGGCATCGGTCTCACCATCGTCAAGAAGATTATCGAGGGCGAGGGGGGATCGATCGCTCTCGAATCGGTTCCCGGCGAGGGATCGTGTTTCCGTTTCACCTGGCCCAAACAACCGAAAACCGACACCGATTAATCCCGAGACCCACCCGACAATTCTTAAATCCCGCCCGAAATCTATGCTCGATCGATTCTCCGAGACCGTTCTCGATTTACCCGACCCGTCCGCGACCCTCGCCTTCGGTCGCTCCCTGGGGAAAACCCTCGAACCAGGAAGCGTCATCCTCCTGCGGGGGGATCTAGGAGCCGGGAAAACCACGCTCGTACAGGGCATCGGCGAGGGATTGGGCATCACCGAGGCGATCGCCAGCCCCACCTTTACCCTGATCAACGAGTACACCGAGGGACGAATCCCCCTCTACCACCTCGATCTCTACCGTCTAGAGGGGACGGACATCGATTCGCTGTATCTAGAGAACTACTGGGAGGGAATCGAGGTCGCGCCCGGCATCGTGGCGATCGAGTGGTCCGAACGTCTGCCCTATGATCCCCCGCGCTATTTAGAAATTACCCTGACCGACACCGGAGAGGGACGGCGGGCGATCGTCCGGCCGAAAAAATAGCGATTCACCGGAATCGCTACTAGCACTTGACTTTTTTAAAGCCATCAAAACTCTATCGGATGCTCTCGATCCTCTCGACTTCCTCTCTCTCTCTCCTTTCCGCCGCGGTTTCTTCAAAGAAGTTGTTGTAGAGATAACCCGCGAGGACGGCACCGAGGATCGGCGCGAACCAGAAAAGCCAGAGTTGACCGATAATGCCGACATCTAGCGTGAACAGAGCGACCCCGGTGCTACGGGCGGGGTTAACGGAGGTATTGGTGACGGGGATGCTGATCAGGTGGATCAGGGTGAGTCCTAAACCGATAGCGATCGGGGCGAAACCGGCGGGCGCGCGGCGATCGGTCGAACCGAGGATAATGATCAAGAACATGAAGGTCATCACCACCTCGGTAATCAGCGCGGAGACGAGATTGTAGCCACCGGGAGAGTGTTCCCCGTACCCGTTAGCGGCGAGCGGGTTACTACCGGAGAGCGCGAATCCGTCTTTACCGGAAGCGATGAGGTAGATCATTCCGCCGGCGAGGATAGCCCCTAACACCTGAGCGATGATGTAGGGCAGGAGTTCGGAACCCGAGAAACGCTTACCCGCCCAGAGTCCGAAGGACACGGCCGGGTTAAAGTGACCGCCCGAGATATGCCCGACCGTGTAAGCCATCGTCAGAACGGTTAAACCGAACGCCAGAGCGACACCGACGAAGGAAATGCCGAGATGAATGTTAAAAGGGGCCCCATCGACGGCTTTTGTTTGTCCCACGAAAACCGCGGCGAGGACGGCACTGCCGCAACCGCCCAGAACGAGCCAGAACGTCCCGATGAATTCAGCTAGATACTTTTTCATTGTGCTATGTCAAGGTTTAACTATCCGTGAGAGGGTATGACCCGTCCCAACACGATCGAATGACAGACCCGATTAAAAAAAGTTCATTTTTCAATCATCAATTCGATCGGGTGAACGGGTGATCTCTCGATTATTTTAGAGTCGATCATACTCAGTTCCGTAACCTTACACCAACGTCTTCATAATTTTTTTATTTTTATAGACATACTTCTTATATTTGCCTTATCTTTATAAGCTCCTTCGGTTTCGGAGGTGTCCCGGCGGTAGACCTCCCGCGACAATCGAAAATCTCTCCTCGCGATAGGAGGCGGGGGGCGGGAGGTGAGGGAGGGAAAGGGAGAAAGAGTAAAGGTGAAAAGATTAAGAAAGCTCTTTTCCTTTTTCCCGGCACCCTTGAAGGCGAAAAATCTCCCCATCCCCCCGTTCCCACCCGACGAATGTTAAGAAACATCGCTAAATTTAAAACTTGATTGCGATCGAGACCGCCGGCCGCCCGCTCCGACCGAGACGGGTGATAAGGTAAAAAGCGCTCTCTCGCTGGAAACGGGTAGTGATTTATGTATAAAAACACCGATAAAGATTTCGTCGGCGCGGCGCTCACGGCCGCCTTGGGCGCGGGAATCGTCACCTCTTTCGCCGTCAATCAGGGGCAAGATATCGGGACGGCCTTGGGAATCACCGCTCTAGCCGCTCTTTGCGGTGTCGCCTGTCGCTATTTCGATCTTCTCTGAATCGGTATTTCCTCACACGGGTAATTCTCTCGAAAAATCCTTTTGTTTCCGGTAGCGATAGGGCCCCATCAGCGCGCCCCAGATACCCTGTCCCGTCTTCGGATCGATGCCCCGATCGAAAGTTTGCAAGCTATCCGCCGTCACGTCGAACCCTAACGCCACTTGAAAGGTCGTCCCCCGATAGGTGAACTGGCAGGGTCGATCGATTTTCGGTCGGGCGATAAACTCGTATCCTCCTCCGGCCGGACGATCGATCCGGACTTCCAGGGTACAATCCGGCAGGAACTCGATCGACTCCGGCGTGATGGTTGGTAGGATGGCCGGATTCTGTCCGCCCCCCTGTACGGGTTCGATATCTTTGAACATATAGTGCCGTACCTCGATCGATCCCGATTCCCCCGGACACAATCGCCACAGACGGGAGCGGTAGGGTCGATCGAGATTGACAATACTCGCCTGCTCGACGAAAAGCGCGATACTATCCTCGACGAACAGGGGGACGGGACGTAACCAGAGACGGAGATGAACGTACCAGATCGGTTCCTCTCTCGCCTGTTGTTCGTTCTCGAATTCACCGGCGAGATAGTTTCCAAGAGCGAGCAGTTCGGGAGTCATCGGGGCAGGTCTCCAAACGCGAAAACGGGGAATTTCGGAATATATAGCTTCATTTTAGCGGCTTTTCAGGGGAATATTCCCGATAGTTTCTTAAATATGTTGGTTTATTGTCTCTAATTCCGGTAAATTCTGTATAGCTATGTCCTCGGTTGGCTATCTCGATGGGAACCGCCGATTTCTGTAACAGGGCTAATGTTAATGTCGAGCATTCGTGATAGGGTAGTCTATTAGACAACAGAATGGACGGTTTCCGTGTGTGGAAAAATACATGACCGCGCCCGGCTACCGAAAGTGAATATCGAAAACTTTACTGATTATCGTATGAGAGTATTGGTTATTGGCGGGGACGGTTATTGTGGTTGGGCGACCGCGCTACATCTTTCTAATAGAGGGTACGAGGTAGGAATACTCGATAGTTTAGTCCGGCGCTATTGGGACACGCAACTGGGATGCGATACGTTAACGCCGATCGCGCCGATCGAACACCGGATTCAACGTTGGAAAGATCTGACCGGCAAATCGATCGATCTCTTCGTCGGCGATATCAACAATTACGACTTTCTCATCCAATCCCTGCGACGTTTTCAACCGGATTCGATCGTCCATTTCGGGGAACAGCGCTCGGCCCCCTTCTCGATGATCGATCGGGAACACGCGGTGTTAACCCAGGTCAATAACGTGGTCGGTACGTTGAATATCCTCTACGCTATGAAAGAGGAATTTCCCGACGCGCATCTCGTGAAACTGGGGACGATGGGCGAGTACGGAACGCCGAACATCGACATCGAGGAAGGTTACATCACCATCGAACACAACGGGAGGAAAGACACCCTACCCTATCCGAAACAGCCCGGCAGTATGTACCATCTCAGCAAGGTACACGATAGCCACAATATCCATTTCGCCTGTCGGATGTGGGGACTGAAAGCGACCGATCTCAACCAAGGGGTCGTGTACGGGGTTCTAACCGAAGAGACGGGAATGGACGAGATGTTAATCAACCGTCTGGACTACGATGGCGTTTTCGGGACCGCGTTAAACCGGTTCTGTATTCAGGCGGCGATCGGCCATCCCCTGACGGTGTACGGTAAGGGGGGACAGACCCGCGGTTTCCTCGATATCCGCGACACAGTGCGCTGTATGGAACTGGCGATCGCTAATCCCGCCAATTCTGGAGAATTTCGCGTCTTTAACCAATTTACCGAACTTTTTAGCGTCGGCGATCTGGCGGTGATGGTCAAGAAAGCGGGAACGGCGCTCGGTTTGAACGTGGAGATCGAGAATCTGGCGAACCCCAGAATCGAGCTAGAAGAGCATTATTTCAACGCGAAAAACACTAAACTTCTCGATTTAGGTTTACAGCCTCACTATCTCTCGGATTCGCTTCTCGACTCTCTCTTGAACTTCGCCACGAAGTACAAAGGACGGGTAGATATGAAGCACATCCTACCGAAAGTCACCTGGAAACGATAAGAAATCCGGATGGGACACGCTCCCATCCTTTTTTTCCGTTTCGCGAAAATCCGGATCTCTCGTCGGGATAGGAGTCAGGAGTCAGGAATTAGAGAGATATTTTTGATTTTTGCAGAAATTTTACGAAGTTTTACGATTTTCTGTGTAAATCCGAGTCTTATTCGGGGGACTAGCCCCCCGAACCCCCCACCGAGGGAGGGGTGCCTCCCCCGGACCCCCTGCACAAGGCCACGCGCGACCTCACCGCGAGTTAAAAGGATTTCGGGATGACCCGCGTGAAAGGCTCGGGGTTCTCACTGTATCCCGAACTGGCGTTTAATAGATATCTCGCGCGATTGGTTTTTGAAGGCCTAAAAACTTCAAAAACTAGATTCATACAAGATAAAGAGTTTTTTTTGAACTTTTTAGCTATCTTACGCTTTTTCTGCCTCCCGCCTCCTGCCTTCTGCCTCCTGTCTCCAATGTCCCTACCGGTCGTTTACCATCCCGATTACGTGATTCCCCTGCCCGACGGTCATCGTTTCCCGATGCCGAAGTTCCGGTTACTGCGCGATCTGCTCGTGCGGGATGGGATCGTGACCGAGGATTCGCTGTACGCGCCGGAAATCGCCTCGATCGAACGGCTGGAACTGGTACACACTCCCGATTACACGCGGGGTTTTCAAAACGGCACCCTCGACCCCAAAGCGCAAAGACGGATCGGTCTGCCGTGGAGCGAGGCATTGGTCAAAAGAACCCGTACCGCGGTGGGAGGGACGATTTTAACGGCGAGACTGGCGATCGAACGCGGGATCGCCTGCAATACCGCGGGGGGAACCCATCACGCTTTCCCGGACTACGGTTCGGGATACTGTATTTTTAACGATCTGGCGATCGCCTCTCGGGTACTGCAAAAAGAGGGACTGGTTCGCCGGGTTCTGATCCTCGATCTCGACGTGCATCAGGGGGACGGAACCGCGTGGATCTTTCGGGACGACGCGAGCGTGTTCACCTTTTCCATGCACTGCGAGGCGAATTTTCCCGGCACGAAGCGCCAAAGCGATCTCGATGTACCTTTACCCGTCGGTCTGGACGATGACGGCTATTTACAGATTCTCGCCGGCCATCTCGACGATCTGCTGTCCGCGGTCAAACCGGATCTCGTGCTGTACGATGCCGGGGTCGATCCCCACGTAGACGATCGACTGGGAAAACTCGCGCTCACCGATACCGGGCTGTACCGTCGGGAGCGGATGGTCTTGAGTACCTGTGCCGCGGGAGGGTATCCCGTGGCCGCGGTGATCGGGGGAGGCTACGCGGACGATCTCGATCGATTGGTCTACCGTCATTCCCTCCTCCACCGGGCCGCGGCGGAAGTGTTCGATCGACTCTAAAAACCGTTAATTAAACGGGTTGAAGAAATTAAATAATCCTAGAACCGAACCGATCGGGCTGACGATCGTGCCGATGGTGTCGGTAGTCGCGGCGAGACCGTTGCGATCGACGACGATCACATCGTTATTCTGGAGGGTCGGGTTTTTAGCCTCGTTAATACCCTGGGCAAAATCGACGGAGATCGTTCGTTTGGTGACGGTTCCGTTGGGATTGAGCCGGATCAACTCCACTTTCGACTGATCGGCGCGTCGTTTATCGAAATCTCCCGCGGTCAGGATCGCCTGATTGAGCGGGGTATTCGGGGGAACCTCGATCACTCCCGGTTGTTTGACTTCCCCGACCACTTTCACGCGGATCGTCGCGGGAGAGAAACTAGCCGAGGCGATGGTGGCCGATTCTTCCGGCGAGATAGCCGTGGCGGTGGGAATGGAGATCGTATCCCCCTCTTGAAGCAGGAGATCGGCGTTGATATCCCCTTCCTGTAATAGTTTCCAGAGATCGACGGGGATCATCTGTCGCGAGCCATCCCGGTTATAGCGATATACCTGGATCTCGCGAATATTGGCCAGGGGTTTGATACCGCCGGCCTGTTGGATCGCCTGCGTCAGTCGCGCCGGTTGTCGTCGGGTTCCCCCGGCGTTGGGATCGGAGCTAGTCACCGTGGTGGGGGTGAGTCGATAGGCACCCGGCCGGTTCACCTCGCCGACCACCGTAACGTTTAATTCCCGGTTGGAGTCGATGCCGAAATTCGCGTCGGCTAATTGACGGGTTTGGGCGACATCCACGTTCTTTTTCGTGGGAACGAGGATGCTATCTCCATCTTTGAGGACGATATCTTGGGTTTGATCGCCTTTTTGTATTAAATCCCAGAGATTCGCCTGTAAAAGCCGATCCTGTCCGTTCACATTGCGACGGATCTGTACCTGACCGATATCGGCCACGGTGGTTAAACCGCCCGCCTTACGAATGAGATCGGTAAGGAGCGGGGCTTTTTGGGTTTGTTCGAGGGAGATGGTGTAGGTTCCGGGCCCGTTCACCTCGCCCGCGACGGCGATCTGCATGGGCCGGGGGGAGAGCAGGCTGACGGTGACGACCGGACGCTTGAGATAGGCGGTGTAGCGCTTGGAAATCGCCTGACTCGCTTGCGTGAGGGTCATGTCTTTGACTTTGACACTGCCGATCAGGGGTAGGGAGAGTGTCCCGTCGGGGAGAACGAGATATTCCCCGCTCAGGTCGGCTACTTGAAAGACGGTGATCCGGACTTTATCACCACTGCCGAGGCTGTATTCCCCGGGATCGATCGGGGTCGGTAGGACGTTTCCCGTCGCGGGTAAGGTCGGGAGCGCGGGATTCGTCGGGTTCGCGGGATTCGCGGGGGCGGCCGGGGTTAGGGGAACGGGCGAGTTCGTCGGATTCGCGGGAATCCTCGGGGTGACGAAATTGGCGGGAGGGTTTCCGGTGGCGGGATTGTTCGGGGGAACTTGCGATCGAACGGGTTCGATCCCGGCTGTCAATCCCCCGATGGTAATAATTAATAGATATGGGGAAATATTCACGATAGGATTCTGAAAATAGGAGTGAATTCGCATTATTCGGTGTTTCAATATATAGTTGACATTGGCGAAAAGTTTACCACGAAAAGACCCGATCGAGGTAGACAAAAACTGTCAACCCCCTAGTCGAGGCGATCGATGACTGAAAATATCGGTAATTTAAGCGAATTTATCTTCGGAAATCTCTCGAAGCCCGAAGGACGTTTACGGCGTTTGAAAACTAGCCGTCTCGGTTTGTATCATTCGCCGATACTATCCCCTTTAGCCCCGCGGGAGAACGAGCCGATCGAACTGAACGTCAGTGTCGGCGCTGATGTGGCGGCGCGCTCGATCGATCTCTACTACACTACCGATGGAACGATTCCCGATCCCCGGAATCCGGGAGTTCTAACCGTTCCTTTTCAACGGAAATCGCTCGATTGGGATACGTTAGAATGGTCGTATTTAGAAACCTGGACGGCAACGGTTCCGGGGCAGGAAAACGGCACACACGTTCAGTATATTATCCGCGCGATCACCACGACGGGACAAGAGGTTTTCTGTCCCTATCTCGATATTCACGGCATTGAAAAGGTGTACGATCTCGCGGAACTCGATCGAAAGGTTATCGATAGTTTTAGCCGGGGCTACCCGCGACGGGTTTACGGCTTTTATGTCGAGAACTTGGCGATTCCCGAATGGTTTCGGGAGGCGATTATTTACGAGATTTTCGTCGATCGATTCGCGGGCGATGGTGAACTTCCCGACGATCTCGATCTCGTGGAACCTCACGGCGGCTCTATAAAGGGGATTATTTCTAAACTAGATTATCTAACCGATCTGGGAATCAATTGTCTCTGGTTAACGCCGATTTTTTCCTGCACTTCCTATCACGGCTACGACCCGAAAGATCATCGCTCGATCGATCCCCGTTTCGGTTCTCTAGAAGCGGTTAAAGAATTACTGTCCGAAGCGAAAAAACGAGGGATACGGGTTATCTTCGATTTTGTCGCCAATCATTTTTCTAACGAGCATCCCGCGTTTATTAAAGCCCGTCAGGATAGAAACGATTCCCATTATCAATGGTTCCGCTTTCAAGATTGGCCCGAGAAATACGATTGTTTTTTCAATGTCCCCTCGCAACCGGAAATTAACTCGGATCATCCCGACGCGCGCGCGTATTTAATCGAGAGCGCGAGGTACTGGTTACAACTCGGCTGTGACGGTTTCCGTCTCGATTACGCCAACGGATGCACTCACGCTTTCTGGTCGGTTTTTCATCACGCGCTCCGGCAGGAAAAACCCGATAGTGTCATTTTCGGGGAAGTGGTGGAAGTTCCGGAACTGGTGCGATCGTACACGGGAATCATGGAAGGATGTTTGGATTTTAAACTATTGGAATTGGCGAGAGGATTTTTCGCTTTTAAAACCTTGAGCGTCAGTCAATTCGATAAGGCTTTATCCCAACAGCTTGACTATTTTCCCTCGAATCTAGTTTTGCCTAGCTTCCTCGACAATCACGATATGAATCGATTTTTGTGGCTCGTGGGAGGCGATAAACGACGCTTGAAACTGGCGGCTTTATGTCAATTTACCCTGCCGCACCCGCCGATTATTTATTACGGGACGGAAACGGGAGTCGGTCAGCGGGCGACGGCGGGAAGATTGGAAGAAGCCCGCGTCCCGCAACTTTGGGGGGAGAAACAGGATCGGGATTTACTCGATTTTTACCGCGGGTTAATTCGTTTCCGACGGGATAATTACGGCCGATCGCGGTTAGCGAGAGAGACCTTTTTCATCGATGACGATCGAGAATTGTACGGGTATTCCGCGGGCGATTATCGGGTAATTCTCAATAATAGCGATCGCCCCCGTGAATTCCCTCTCTCTAAGGGGAAATTACTCTTCGCGACCGATCGAGAGATCCGGCGGGACGGCGAGAATCAATGGTTCCTGCCGCCTTTTTCCGGGGCGATCGTCGCGGGAAGCGATCGCTAAGTGGTTTAGTTCGATCGATTCTCTGCCGAACATCGGTAGGGCGGCGACTTTCCCGCGTCGTCCGGGTACCCGGAAATCGAGAGCGACGCGCCGGTTCGCGAAAAAAATTCCCCGTCCTGTTAACTCTCGCCCGATCGGGGGGAAATCTATAGACTGTAGTGGGCGAACAGTTTTAACTGATTGAATCTCAATGACAGTACCGAACGAGCGATCCCCCCTCCCCCCCTTCGCGAATCAACTGATTCAGTCGGGTTATATTACCTTGCCACAGCTACAACAGGCATTAATCGAGAAACAGAAAACCAATCGCCCCCTGATCGAGATCCTGCCGATTATCACCGGTCGTCCCGTCCCCCTCGAACTATTGCAAGGCGACCGCGGCCAACAACTGGCGAGATCGCGGGCGGCCTATGGCGTGGAGTGCCTCGATCCGGAAACCGAGGCGATCGACTGGCCGACGATCGAACATCTCTTTAAAACCCTGCTTCCCTTTGAAATCTGTCGTCGCTACCAGATTTTACCCCTTCATCACCGGGACTCCGATCCCAAGGTTCTCTCCCTGGCGATGGTCGATCCCGCTAACGGAGAAATTCTCGACGATCTGCGGCGGATTCTCCGGGATAAAGATTTACAGTTCGATCGCCGGGTGATCCTCTCCCCGGATTACCAGAAACTGATCGAGAGCTATCGCACGCGCGAGGAGGAATCCGCCACGTCCCCGCTGTCGGAAAGCCACCGCGAAACCCTCGTCGATGTCACCGATGTCTTCGAGGACGATCGCCCGGCGCGCGTCTTGCGTCTGGAGGAATCGGCGGAAAATCTCGTCGCGGTCTCCCCGACCGAGCGGGGCCCGATCGTCACGCTCGTCATGAACCTTCTCGTGCGGGCGATCGAGAACAAAGCCTCGGAAATTTATTTAGAACCGGAAGAAAATGAACTAACCGTCCGATTCCGTCAGGATGGTTTACTCCGAACGGGATTCGAGCCGATTCCAGGCGAGAAAGCCCCCGCCGTCCTCTCCTGCTTCAAAACTCTCGCCAATCTGGAAGCCGGTCAACCGGGACAGGCGGGCCGGGGTCGCATCACGAGAACCTTTTCCGGTCGGAGAATCGATTTTCACGTTCACACGCGACCCTCGCGGTACGGCGAAACGATCGTCCTGCGGGTTTTCGACTCCCGCTCGGCGCTCTGGTCGCTCGATGAACTGATCCCGATCGAGGAAACGCGGGAGAAAGTGCGCGCTTTACTGGAGCGACCCGCCGGCGCGCTCTTGCTCACCTCGCCCGCCGCGGGGGGACGCTCGACCACCTTCTATTCCCTACTGGCCAACCGCCATCAAGCGGGACTGAGCATCGCCACCGTGGAAAACCCGATCGAGCGAGTCCTCAACGGGGTCGCGCAGGTGGCGATCGAACCGGCTAAAGGGGTCGAATACCGATCGGTCCTGCGTTCCCTGTCCGCGCGAGGGGTCAAGGCGATCGGGATCGATCATCTCGACGACCCCTCGATCGCTTCCGAAGCCCTCGGCTCGCTCGCGGCCGGTCATCTGGTTCTCTCTTGTCTGACCGCGGATAGCGCCCCGTCCGCCATCGCCCGACTCGTGAATCTAACGAATCCCCGCGCGGTCGCCGATACCCTGATCGGGGCGATCGATCAACGGCTCCTGCGGCGCGTCTGTCCCGTGTGCCGTCTCAAACACCTTCCCTCCGCCGAGGAACTGTCGAAATTCGGCTTAACCCCGTCCGAGCGATCGACCCATTTTTATAAAGCTAACGCTCTCGACGGTGCGGAGATCGAGCGGGCCCGCGATAGAGGCCGGCTGTGCCGTCATTGTAACGGGAGCGGCTATCAGGGACAGATCGCGGCCTTCGAGGTGATCGCCGTTTCCCCGCGTCTGAAAGCCTCGATCGCCGGTAACGCGGGTACTCTCGAACTGGAAACCATCGCGCGAGCGGAGGGATTTACCCCGCTGATCGACTACGCGCTAGAGCTAGTTGCCCGAGGAGAGACTACATTAGAAGAGGTCGATCGGGTTCTCGGCGATCGCTTGCCGGTCGCGCCCCCGCTCTCACCGACCTCACCGAACATCTCCAACACGGTTATGCAACGGATCGAAAAACTAGAACGTCTGATCGAAGCGCTCGCGACGGAATTACAGGGTCTCAAGCGAGAGATCGGCTCGGTTCCTCCCCCCGCCCCCCATCCGACCATCGTTTACGAGCAACTGAAAGAATCGCCCGCCGCTCCAACCGAAAGCGGGGATTGGGCGCCCGATAAGGAGACGATGGTGGCCAATACCGGGATTTACGAGGAATTAACCGATCCGGGCGATTGGGAGCAATTACGCAAGGAAATCGATCCGGCCCGAGACACGATCGTTAGCGCGAACTCGATCGACGACGATCCCTCGACCTGGGAGGTGGATTCTTCTTTTCGCTCCGTTCCCGATCCCTGGTAGGTGCGGGGATGGGGAGATGGGGGGATTTTTCGGGGAAAAGGGGAAAGGGAAAAGGAAAAGACTATTTTTTATCCCTTTATCCTATTCTCCTGCCTCCTGACTCCTGACTCCTGACTCCTAACTCCTGACTTCTTTCCCCAGCGCCCATTCTAATAAAATCGGGTTGACTATCTCCGGGGCCTCATCTTGGGGGCAGTGGCCTAAACCTTCTAGGGGAATGAAGCGATCGACCGTCGGGAAGAGGGCTAGTTCCCGGCCTAGCTCGATCGGTTCCCAGGGGTCATCGGTTCCCCAGAGAAGGATCGCCCGGCAGGGAAGTTCGGGTAACAGATCTTCGGGAAGGGGGCCGCGGGAATAGCCGGTGAAGGCGAGAAATACGGCGATCGCTCCCGTATCCCGCGCCGGTTTTAACAACATTTCCACTAATTCATCCGTTACCGCCTCCGATCGCCGGTAAGCCTGGAGGAGAATTTTTCGCACCGTTTCGGGTTTGGCGATCTGTCGGAAAAATAACGCGCCGATCGCCTGATTTTTCAGAATCTTTTGGGTTATATCCGCACCGATTCGCCGATACCAGGGTAAATCCGCCCGTTTTCGCTCGTGGAGAAGACGCAGGGAACAGTTAATCGCGGCGACACCGAGGGCGATCTCCGGGCGATCGATCGCGGCCTGCATAACCGCCACACAGCCGATCGAATTCCCCACCAGAAACGCCGGGCCGCCGACGATCTCCCGGCAGAAATCGCCGATTTGCTCGCTCCAGGTCTCGAAAGTGTACTCGATTCCCTCGCCGGGCGCGGGTTTCGCCGATGCCCCGAAACCGAGGAGATCGAGGGCGAAACAACGACAGGACTCGCCTAAAACGGGCAGATTCTTCCGCCAATGCCCCCAGGACGCGCCGAACCCGTGGACGAGAACGATCGCCGGCCCCGTCTCCCCCGCGCTCTGGTAGGCGATCGGGTATCCCCGCCAGTTCCAGAATTTCGGTGCGGTATCGATCGCCAATGCCGTATACATAATATTTTGTATCTGTAAAGTATTTTTTACCTTTTTTAATATAACTCGATTTCCCCCGCCCGGGCGCGATTCCCCTATCTTTGCCGAACGACCCCTGCTAGGATAGGAGACGGGTAAAAAAATGGATAGTAAAAGGAGTACAGCCGTGATCGAACCCTTAGTTTTAGGTATCGCGTTAGGATTGATCCCTATCACCCTCGCGGGTTTATTCGTCGCCGCCTATTTACAGTACAAGCGCGGCAATCAACTAGGGTTAGATTAAACGACTTAACTCGATCGAACCGGGACTTTTCCCGACAAAAAAACGCCAATCCGAATTCCTCGAACGGTTGGCGTTTTCGCTATTTTCGACGGGAAAGCGATTTAGAGATCCAATCGCTTATCATTGACGATCGTGAATCTTTACTCGCGCTCGCAACCCGCTGACAGGAAAATAGCCGATGAATCGGGGCGTTTTCGAGGGTTTGGGAAGATTTTTAGATCACTTCTAACTCGAAATCGCGAAAATGCGCTCTGAACTTTTTATCGAACTGAACGAGAACGGGAAGGTTCGCGCTGACCGGTCTGCCCTGCCATTCAGTGATGATGTCTAGAACCTGTCCTTCCAGCCCTTTTATATCAAAAGCCTCTTTTTTGTGTTCGGGATGGTGATATACCACGACAGATTGAACCACACGGACTCGATCGCCAACTTTCATATCCTCTCTGGGCAAGACAACCGCCTAATAGATTTTTTCAGACAACCTTACTATTGTTGCATAGGATCGTCCTCTCTCCGAGGTCGGTACGCTAGAGTTCTTGCAAATCTTAAAATTTGGGAGCGGGAGTCAGGAGGCAGGAGGCAGGAGGCAGGAGTCAGGAGGCAGGAGGCAGGAGGCAGGAGGAATAGAGTTCTCGAACCCTGCTATAGTAATCCTGTACTGTACACTCCCAAAAATCTTCCGAGAACTACTTGTATCATTACCTTTAGAATAGTTATAAAAACGATAGTCAGCATTTATCAAGGTTTTTTATCCCATTTCAAGCCATATTATTCCACCTATCTCTTCCTAGCTCCCGACTACTATCTCCTATCCTGGTTCTATGGATACGCCGCGACTGCATCCCGACACGATCGAGGAAGTGAAACAACGGGTCGATATCGTCGATATCGTCTCGGAAAGGGTGGTTTTAAAGAAACGCGGTCGCGATTTCGTCGGTTTATGTCCCTTCCACGACGAGAAAAGCCCTAGTTTTTCCGTCAGCCCTACCAAGCAGATGTATTACTGTTTCGGCTGTGGCGCGGGGGGTAACGCGATTAAATTCCTCATGGAAGTGGGGAAACAATCTTTCGGCGACGTGGTATTCGATCTCGCGAGACGTTATCAGATTCCCCTGAAAACTCTCGCTCCCGAACAGCGTCAGGAGTTACAGCGTCAGTTATCCCTCAAAGAACAGTTATACGAGATCGTCGCGGTGGCGGTTAGTTTCTATCAACACGCGCTGTATCAGGAGGAGGGAAAAATCGCCCTCGATTATCTTCTCGGTAAACGAAAACTATCGAGAGAAACGATCGAATCCTTCCAACTGGGTTATTCGCCTTCGGGGTGGGAAACTCTCTATCGCTATCTCGTCGAACAGAAACGCTATCCCCTCGCGCTGGTGGAACAAGCCGGATTAATTCAACCGCGGAAAAATGGTAGCGGTTATTTCGATCGATTTCGCGACCGGTTGATGATCCCGATTCTCGATGTTCAGGGACGGGCGATCGCGTTCGGAAGTCGTACCCTGGGAAACGATGAACCGAAGTATCTTAACTCTCCGGAAACCCCTCTTTTCGAGAAAGGAAAAACCCTTTTCGCCCTCGATAAAGCCAAGGGAACGATCGCTAAAGACGATCGCGCGATCGTGGTGGAAGGGTATTTCGACGCGATCGCCCTTCACGCGGCCGGGATTACCAGCGCGGTGGCTTCTTTAGGAACCGCTTTCAGTCAGGAACAGATTAAACAGATCCTGCGCTACAGTGAATCGAAACAGGTGATTTTTAACTTCGATGCCGATAAAGCTGGGGTGAAAGCGACCGCGCGCGCCATCGAAGAAATCTCTTCTCTCGTTTATTCCGGACAGGTACAATTACGAATCCTAAATCTGCCCGACGGCAAGGATGCGGACGAGTTTTTACAATCCTCCCTGGAAGCGATCGATACCTATCATCGTTTAATCGAAAACGCTCCTTTCTGGATCGATTGGCGGATCGGGCAAATTCTGCTCGGGCAGGATTTAAAACGGGGCGATCGCTTCCAACAGGTCGCCCGCGAGATGGTCGGTCTTTTGCAAAAATTAGAAGATAGTAATCAACGAACTTTTTATCTAGAATATTGCGCCGAAATTTTAGCGCAGAAGGACGGGTCTCGCATTCCCCATATCATTAAAACCCTGTCTCGCCAGATGAATAAACCGATCGGGCTGACCGCTCGATCGAATCTCCCGAAACTATTGGAAAGACCCGAGACATCGGCCTCGGAAAAAGCGGAATGGATTTTATTGCTAATTTATTTACACTGCTCGAATTGTCGAGAGAGAATTTGCGAGCTTTTAGATGAAAAAGATTTGATTTTTAACGTACACGCCTATCGTATTCTCTGGCAACAAATTCTCGAATTACAGCCAACCTTAAAACATCCCGATGATTTAGTCTCTACCTTACAGAACCATCTTCTCTCTACCTCGGAAAAAGAAAATCGAGAAATTCGTTCCCTGTTTACTTTAAATGAAAACACGTTAGAAACCCTATTCCGACCCGAGGAACAAATCGATAGAGCGATCGCTTGGTTAGAAAAAATCAGTTTGCTCGAATATCGTCGATACTGTCAGGAACGATGGCGATATTACCAGATCGAATCTCCCGATCCGGAAAGATCGCGATTTTATGAAACAGAATTCCGTCAGACGGCCGCTAAACTACGGGCTATCGATCCCCACTATCGAGAGCGGGAAGAAAAGTTATCGTGATAGATTCTAGATTGACGATTTTAGTATCTTCGTAAAACATGATTTATTTTTAAGCGTTAAATTTATAGTGAATTGAATAAAAAATAACGCTACATTATGCTAAAATTCCGCCGTTTCCATTTCTTCTTCCTCTAACCACATATCCGATGGGTCGTTCAACAACTCCCGCGCGGCCTCCAAGATATCGCCGACAATATCGCGAAGATCGGCGCGATTATCGAGGTAGGCGGTTAGCGCCTCGATCGGATCGAGATCCGTACCGACTCCCAATTCCGGCAGACGGGGACGGGATAATTGACTGATTAATTCGGCGCGGATCGTGTAGGTGTGGGCGGTTTTTAAAGCCTCGGCCAGCGTGGACGCGTCGATCGATTCTAACTGTTCGCTCCGGATGGTATAGATCAACCGAATTACCGCGTCGGTGATATCGTGCTTTTTCAGGGCTTTGAGGATCGTTTTCTTGGGATCTTCGGCCTCGGAAACATCTACCTCGATCGTCCGGAAAGGGCGCGTCGGGAGCGGGTAAAATTGCCAATCTACCCGTCCTTTTTCTACCTCTAGATAGATGTATCCTTTTTCCTCTTTCTCCTCGCTAAAGTCCACCCGATCGATACTGCCCGGATAGATAATCGGCGGCTCGTTGGACGGGTTGAGATTTTGATGTTTGTGGACGTGTCCGAGAGCGACGTACTCGAATTCCGATCGATTTAACAGCGAGATCGGTACGGAAAAGCCTTTTCCCACCGCGAGAAATCTTTCCGCGCCGAGGGTGGCCCGATCGGCCATCAGATGGGCGAGTAAAATGGTGGGGATGTCTCGATCGAGTTGTCGGATTTCCGCTTCCAATACCGGTTCGAGGCGCCGGATCAACAGATCGTTAATTTCCCCCAACGATAACCCCTCGGTTTCCGGACGGGTTAACAGCGCCGAACGGGTTAACCAGGGTAACGTTATAATTTGAATCTCGCCGTTCCGGGTACGGATACGGTGGGTGGTCAGTCGATCGCCGACGATAAACCCCGGCACGGCCAGGGTACGATAGATACATAAACTCGCGCCGCCGTTGCCCTGGGAGTGCTGATCGTGATTGCCCACCAACAGTACCGTCGGGATACCCGCGTCCGCGAGACGACGGAACTGGGCCGCGAAAGCCTCGTGAACGAACGGCGCGGGAGTGGCATCGGGAAACGCGTCCCCCCCGAAGAGTACCAGATCCACCGGTTCCCCGATCGCTCGATCGATACATAAACTCAAGCTTTTCACGAAATCTTCTAAACGGGTATTCAACCCCGTCTTCGGGTTCAAGCGACCGTGAGAGAAGCCGCTACCCATGTGAATATCCGATAAATGAAGAATTTTAATCATAACTCTCACTATAAGCGAAAAACAGGCGCGCTAAGTACGCCTGTTCGCTCTTATTTGCCAATTTTTTTATCGTTATCCTGTCGGCGACGATCGCGCCATTCTGCGGTCGTGAGGTAGAGAATTCCACCGCTGACGAGAACGAGCAAGATCAAGGCGGCGAGAAAGAGGGTATTGAGTACAGTTGATGTATCCACGGTTAAAAATCGCTATTAGAAACCGTTACGACCCCAAACCACCATCGCGATCGACCAAGTGAATAACGCGAGAACACTAACCCAGCCCAGTGTCAAAATATCCATATCTGCCTTTGTAAACGGAATTTCGGTCGAAGAACTACACAACCTATAATACTTCATCAGTGGCCAGGTTTTGGAGGAACGCCCGTGCGGATCACGCTCACCGAACGCATCGAATCGATCAAAGTCGGGGGAATCGCCGCCCTCGCCTTCGCGATCCCGTCGCTGTTTTTTCTTTGGGTTCACGTCGCCTTTTTGGGGGAAGCGCTCGCGGGGTTGACGGCTTTGGTTCGGCTGGTTTGCGCGCTAATTAGCGGTTTTCTCTTCGGTGTCACCTATCGTTATATCGTCCGCGATGACGGGAATCCCCATCTTCGGGACGGCGCGGTGGCGGCTTTTTCCCTCGTCCGGGGTTTGGTTCCCCTCCAGTTATCCGAGGATATATTCGCCGCGGGAACGCGCTCGGGTCTCTTTCTAGGAGAGAGTTTCGTCTGTTTCGCCATCTGTCGGGTCGCGCTCGATCGAATGTTATCGCGGAAATAGCGCCCGGAGCGCTCCCGGAAATTTCCGCCACTCTCTAGGCAATTCGCTGTCGCTCGTTTATTTTGGATATTATCCGGGTAATTGTCGAGTTTCCCGGCATTTCCTGTAGCCACTCCATCCTTCCGAACGAAGCGAATCATATTGCTATTGAGAAGCGGCAGATTCTTCATCCCGCGCTCGCTACCTTCGCGATCATGCTCGGGTTCGCTCTCGGAAATCCCCTCTATTTCTTTATTCTGGCCATCAATCACTATGTCGGATTATCATTACAGTCACGCGAGATGTGGCTTCGCTCACGCCTATCTCCTACCCCCTTTGAGGGAGATTATCGGAAAACTCGATATTCCCGAAAAACGGCTTTTCGATCTCGGTTGTGGCAATGGTTCGATCGCCAATTGGTTAGCGGAACAGGGTTTCCAAGTCAGTGGTTGCGACCCCTCCCAATCGGGCATCGCGCGAGCGAGAGAAGCCTTTCCCGAACTCGATCTACACGTCGGTTCCGCCTACGACGATCTCGCGGATAAATTCGGTACATTTCCCCTGGTGATTAGTTTAGAGGTGGTCGAACACGTCTACGCCCCACGGGATTACGCTCGATGCGTGTACAACCTATTAGAACCGGGGGGGTACGCTCTAATTTCCACTCCCTATCATAGCTATCTCAAAAATCTCGCTCTAGCCGTTACGGGCAAAATGGACGAGCATTTTACCGCTCTGTGGGATCACGGGCATATTAAATTCTGGTCGGAGCGAACGATCTCGCGATTGCTCGACGAGGCTAAACTATCGGTGGAAAAAATTTATCGTGTCGGTAGATTTCCCCCCCTCGCGAAAACGATGATCGTGGTCGCCCGTCGCGAGACATAACGCTCGCTCTCTACTCCATCCATCCCGCTCGATCGAGATCGAGTTTCACCTAGAGAAATAATTCTCGATCTCAGATTATTTGTCGGGAAAATTTCGCGCGCGCCCCCAGAAATCGGGGGTGTATTCTCTTTTCTCGGTCTCTCTCGCTCGTCAATCGCTGTATCTCGATCGAGGGAAAACCGCGCCGGGGGACGCGCCCTACCGACCCGGATGGTAGATCTCCCGTCCGCCGTAGCTTTTTCCACGATCGTCCGATACCCACGAAAAAGGAAGAAGTTGAAGTTTCAGTCGATAGACTTGTAACCTTCCATCTATAGATTTTATCTATCCAGAGTAAAGTTTGATACTTTTTTAAAAGGAAGATTTTTGTCGTTTTTATTGCCAATGTTCTACCGACTTTTTTCTAGAGAAAATTTATTTTTGTCATAAAACATTGATAATTTTCTGTTAAACTTCGGTTCATCACTCCGGATATACGCCATAATAAGCGTGACAGAAATGTAAGGAGCTAACTAGCCATGCAAATTAGCGCGCGCAACGCTCTCAAAGGAACCGTGAAAGCTGTCGAACCGGGTGCGGTCAATACCGAAGTGATTTTAGAAATCGCGCCCGGCGTGGAAGTGGTCGCGATTATCACCAAGGAATCCGCCGAAAAATTAGGCGTGGCGGTCGGCAAAGAAGTCTACGCCGTCGTGAAATCCTCGGATGTCATGATCGCCGTAGAATAATTAATAAATAGTAAGCTGTCAGCCATCAGCTTCGAGTGATTCCGAACCGATCATCGATCGCCCCCCGTTTCGGAAAGGTTAGTGAATTTTTGATGTCGTTAATTTGTCGCCGCTCGCTGACAGCTTCACGAGAGAACGATCTCCAAATATTCCGGTAATTCCGATAGTTTCTCGATCGCCGTGACCCCGGCCTCCTCGAAATAGCGGGGGATATCCCGTCGTAAACGCGAGATCGCTTCCGTGTAGGAGAGCGCGCCCTTGATAATCGTGTCCGCGTCGGCGAAACGGGACTCGATCGGCGAGTTTAACCCGGTTATGTACGCGATCACCGGTTTCTCGATCGCCTCGGCAATATATCGGGCCGCGTCGATTTCCGCTTTCCCCCCGATCTGACTCACCAGAACGATCGCCCTCGTGTTCTCGTCTTCCTCTAGCACCTGTAACCACTGGGACAGATTCGAGCCGAGAATCCCGTCGGTTCCCAGACTAACCGCCATCGTCAGCCCGAACCCGGCGGCCGTTATCGTTCGCGCCACCTCATCGATCAGCCGATCGCCGCTCGCGCCCGGTAAGGCGGCCCCCTTAGCGATCAGGCCGATATCTCCCGATCGATAGAATCCCGGTTCACAGGTGCCTAACCAGAGTTGACCCGGAATGATTAACCCGCTACTGCCCGGCCCGAGAATGAAAGTACCGGTCGCGCTCGCTTTTTTGAGCAGTTCTACCGTATCGAGAGGGGGAACCCCGCCGGTGACGATAATTAACTGCCGGATTCCCGCGTCGATCGCCTCCAGCGCCGCGTCTAACACCCGATAGGGATCGACGAACAATAGCGAGGTCTCGATCGAGCCTTCCGTCGCGATCGCCTTTTCCACCAGATCGAACACGGGAATTCCCTCGATCGAGGTTCCCCCCCGGCCGATCGCCACTCCCGCGACGATATTCGTTCCTTTCTCCCGCATCCGCGCGGCGTAAGAACGGGCTAACGGCTTCTCGATGCCTTGAATCAATACCTTACCGGTCGGTGTCCATTTCATAACTAGGCGAGGGTAGAAGGGGAATAAGGGAGATGGGAAGATGGGAGGAGGGGGAGATGGGGAGATTTTTCGGGGAAAAGGCGAATGGTAAAAGGGAAAAGAGCTTTCTGACGCTTTTCACCTTTACCCTTAGCCCTTTCACCCTTTCCCTCCCTCACCTCCGGTCTATTGCCTATTGCCTCCCCCACTTAAGCGTTAGCGATCTCGATCGCCCGGCTCGCGGCCTGTTCTAACGACTCTAGCCGATCGGGGTTAACATCCGCTAAAGACTCGCCGAACTCGATCGACGCGCTATCGCCGATTTCCCGAAACACTACCCGCGGTAGCGCCGGGTTAACGAAAGAACGCGGTTCGAGC
Source organism: Pannus brasiliensis CCIBt3594 (assembly GCF_036688125.1). Lineage (NCBI taxonomy): Bacteria > Bacillati > Cyanobacteriota > Cyanophyceae > Chroococcales > Microcystaceae > Pannus > Pannus brasiliensis. The sequence continues at coordinate 126,340 of NZ_JBAFSM010000005.1, forward strand.
GCCCGTCTTTCCTGCCGTGTTACCCTCGTTCCCCGTTCCTCGTTTTCCGGCGATCGAGGGGGTTTCCCGTACCCCGCGTAATACGTTTCGATCCCTCGGGCTACCTCCAGTAACAGCGCGGGATAACTCACGATATTAACGATAATTACCTTTAAATTCGGTAAAAGCTGAAAATGAGCCAGTCCGTCCCGCAGTCGCTCCTGAAATTCCGCCGGTTCCAGTCTTTCCTCCAGCAGTAACCAGCCGGCCGGTTTTCCTCCCGACGCGACCAGCCGATCCCAAGTGGATAGCATCAACCCCGAACAGTTGCTAATAATGGCGATCCGGCCGGTTTTGTCGCTCACCGACCAAGGATAGCGAGAGTGCGGGGGGGCTAGAGCCAGTATATCTGCGTGACGGGCGATCGCGGTATCGTTGACGCTGATTTTCCCGTCTAGAGCCATAAGCTCGCCGTTTTCACTCACCCCGAGCGGGTTAATCTCGATACTATCGAGGTCTTTCGCGAGAAAAAGCCCGTACATTTTTTCGATGATCGCGCTGACGGACTCGATTAACTCGCCCTCCAGTCCCATCTCGATCGCCAGTTTCCGGGCCAGATAGGGAGAGAATCGATCGCTCACCACCACTTTCCGCAGGGTTTCCAGCAAACTCTCCACGTTCATCCCCCCCTGACTCGCTCCGAGTAAAACGGGGCGTTGTAGGTGATAATCGAGAACGATCGCCAAGAATAACTCGTGACGCGCGTTATACCTCGCTTCCGCCAGAATCACATCGGGATACTCCCCGGCGATCGGTAAATGAAAGATCGAGTGCGCGGCCGCGATCGCGTCGATCGTGTTCTCGACAAACCGCACCCCCCCGGCTTTCCCCCGTCCCCCGGCGCGTACCTGCGATTTCAAAACGATCGGGTAGGGAATATTCAACCGTTTCAACTCCCCCGGATCGTGAATCGGTTGGGAGGGCAAAATCGGGATTCCCACCTCTTCAAACAGTTTTTTCGCCTGATATTCTAATAAGTCCATAATCTCGGTTAGTAAGTCGGGTGTAGGAGTCAGGAGTCAGGAGTCAGGAGGCAGGAGGCAGGAGGCTTTTAGCTATCAGCTTTCAAAATGCGAGTTCTTCAGCTTTAGCAACTATCTAAAGATAGATCTAGCTGACCGCTGACCGCTGACCGCTAACCGCTTTTTTCCCATCTTCCCATCTCCCCATCTCCCCACTCTTTCTCCACGAGATCGATCCCGTAGATCCGTTTCCAGAAAGCGTCGGTAAACCAGGTGGGCATGAATTTGGTCATCATCGGCACGAAGAAAGCGCCCCCCGTGGCCGCGTAGTAGCGGGGACGGGGATGACGGGCGACCAACGGCCGGATAATCACTTCCGCGACGCGATCGGGTGTCCATCCTAAAATCGCTAACTGTCGATCGATCCCCTCGATTTTCTCGAAAACCGGTCGGTAGATGCTTTTTTCCGGGTCGGGAACCGTTTCCAGTACCTTTTGCCAGGCCGCTTGAAAGAATTCCGTCACCACCGGCCCCGGTTCCACCACGCTCACCTGAATATTAAAGCCTTTTAACTCCATGCGAGCCACATCGCTAAAAGCTTCTAGGGCGAATTTCGACGCGCTATAGAGTCCCGCGCCGGGAAACGCCATCCGTCCCCCCAGAGAACTCACGTTGACGATCCGCCCCCCCCCGGATTCCCGCATGACGGGGATCAGGTGATGGGTTAAAATCAAGGGCGCGTGAAAATTGACCGCGAACTGTTCTTCCGCGGCTGACGGTGGCATTAGTTCGATCGGCCCCATCTGTCCGTAACCGGCGTTATTCACCAGCGCGTCTACCCGTCCCCAGCGATCGATCACCGATTTGGAGAGATCGGTAACTTGTGAGGGGATAGCCACGTCAGTAGGTTTGACGAAAACTTCGGCCCCCAGTTGACGGCAGGATTCGGCGACCTGTTCTAGTCGATCGGCCCGTCGGGCCGCGAGGGCTAAACGAACACCGGGAAACCGTCGGGCCAGCAGTCCGGCCAACGCGGCCCCGATGCCGACGGAAGCGCCCGTGATCAGGATGACTTGTTGAGATAGCGGAGGACGATCGCTCATGCGCGAGAAGGAGAAAAGTTTACAGGAGATCGAGGGGTGGTTAGAACGGTCTCTTCAAGAGGAATTCCCGTCTATTGTCCCACTAAAGGTTCATTGCGCGGTCCGGGACCATACTTTTTTTATTTCCGTCCACGTTATCGAGTCTAGCGATCTTTCGCCGTCGATCGTTCTGCCGGTGGTGGAAAAAAAAGTGATGGCCGGCGCGATCTCGCCCGATTATCTCCTAGAGACTTATTTTATCGTTCACGAGAAGGATCGTTTCGATTCCCTGTATACCTCCGCCATCGTTCCTCTCGTTCCCGCTTCCCTCGCGCTCCGAAAAAATCGTTTCTTTTCCCTATCTCCCCGTTTTTTCGGCTTTTTGGTCGGTGCTATCGCCTCGATAATCGCCATTTACGCGTTCACTCGTCCCTGTTTACGGGGAACCTGTCCCGAACTGGAACGGGCGCGAGTTTTAGGCGATCGGGCCGTGGCCTCGATCGAATCGGACGCGAAAGCCGCCCGTGACGATATTTCCAGTTCTTTAGCCATTCTAGGCGATATTCCCCCCTGGTCTTCCTATCACGGCACCGCCGTATCCCTGCGCGACGACTATCAACAGCGCGCCCGCGATCTCGATCGGGCGATCGCCATTTTAAACCGGGCCTCGAAAGCGGTGGACGGTTCTCGGGACAAACTCCTCCCCCTCTCTCGATGGCGGGAGATCCGGCAATTATGGCGCGATAATCTGGGCGCTCTGGCTAAAATTTCCCCCGAAAGCTCGCTTTACCCCTTCGCCAACCGAAAAATCGCGGAATACCAGAAAAATCTCGCCGAGGTCGATCGCCGGATCGTCCGGGAACAACAAGCGGAACAATCGTTACAGAACGCCCGAGAATCCGCGGAAATCGCGATGACTAGGGAAAAAACGGCACAATCTCTCGGCGATCGGCAATTCGTCGAGAAGGCTTGGCGATCGGCGATCGATCGACTGCGCGCGATCCCTCCCGATACGGGTGTCGCGGGAGAGGCCCGCCGGTTGGAGGGAACCTACCTGACGCGCTGGACGACAGCGCGCGCCGAACGCGACCGGGAAGCGCGGGCGCTCGATCGCTGGAACCGGGCGGGCGATCGGGTGAAAAAAGCGGAAAACGCCGCTTTACAACAAAAATGGACGGATTCAGCTAAATACTGGCAAGAAAGCCTCGCCATCCTCCAAGAAATCCCCCGCGAAAGCCCGGAATACCCGCGCGCTTCCGCCTCGATCACCCGTTATCAACAGGCTCTAGAACAGGTACGGAGCTACGAGCGAATTAGTAAAGATTTACAACAAGTTTGTACGAAAGTGGTGAATATATGCACTTACGAACTGGGAGATAAGCGAATTCGGGTATATCTCAACGAGAGTTACGCGCGGCAGATACAGACGACGGCATTACAGGCACAGGCGCGGACGGATTTTAAAACCCAACTGGATCTGATGAATCATCTTTCCAGTATAGAGAGCGCGTTTCAGACGATTAGCGATAGCGCGGCGCGAACGGTGGAAGTTTATAACGTCGATCGGGTTCTCCTGTCGGTATACGAACCGAGACGGTAATTTCGTTAGAATAGCGATCGATAGAAAATTATCTTTTCCCTCCCGATCTCTCTAACAGGAGTTTAACGTTGTATGGACGCGCGAAACTCGATCGATTCTCGAACCTTATACGAACGCGATTACGCGATCTGGCTAGAAACGACGATCGAACAACTGAAGCGGGGTCAATTTTCCCGGTTAGATCTAGAGAATTTAGTCGAGGAACTAGAAGGCATGGTGCGGAGCGATCGACGGGCTTTAGAGAGTTACCTCACGCGGTTATTCGAGCATTTTCTCAAACTCGCTTACTGGAAATCGGAGAGAGAGTATAACCGGCGGGGGTGGACGGGGAAAATTACTAATTTTCGGATTCAAATCGCCCGTCTCTTAGAAGATAGCCCAAGCTTGAAACCTTATTTAGAAAAAGTTTTCCAGAGATCCTATCGGGATGCCCGAAAGATTTTTCTCAAAACTACCGGGTTAGATCCTCGCGAGATTCCCGCGGAACCGATCGCCACGCTAGAGGAAGTTTTAGACGAGGATTGGTTTCCCGATGTCTAAAGCGATCGAGCGATTCAATACTTAGAGAATTCATTCGAGATCCTGAGATCTGGAAAACGAGCGATCGAACATCGAAAAATACGATAAATTCCTAAATAGAATTCCCCGAATCGACCGGTTATACCGACTCGACCATACGATTCCCGAGGGATTTCGTTACAATATCGATAATTTGAAATTATTTTTTTCCCATGAACCTATTCACTCACTTTCTCAATGTACTGGGCAACGGGGCCGTCGCCTACATCACGGCGCGACAGATACGCGATACCCTCACCCGTCCGAACCTTTTAGCGGGTTTTCAGTTAGCGGAATCCGGCGCGGTTCCTTTCCTAGAAAAGCTTCGCGATCGCGCGCGGGATGAAGGGGACGAATGGTTAGCCGAAAAACTCGATCGCCACGCGTCCGACGAGAAACGTCACGGGATGATTTTCGCGCGCGGGTTAAAACAGATGGGTAAACAGGTGATCGACTTCAAGGATTTACCGAAAGACGACAGTAAACAGCGGAGAAGTCCCTTTTTCGACGCGTATTTCCAAGGATACACCGCGGAAGATCTGAAAGCGGAAAATATCGATTGGATCGTCTTTATGGGAAGTACCTATATTCTCGAACTCGATGCCTGTAAGGATTTCGATCGCATGGCGCGCGCTTTACCGATCGATCTTCCCCGCGAACGCGCCCTCCGGGAAGCCATCCTCAGCGTCTCCCGCGATGAATCCCGTCACGCGGCCTATCTTCACGAAGCTTTGCGCCGTCGTCTCCCGGAACATCAGGTAGAAACGATTATCGAGGAATGGCGAGAGCGTAAAATCAAAGCCATGTTCGCGATGGTGGGCAATTTCATCGAGAAAGGCGGCAAAACCACCTCGATCGTCAAAGATGGCGCGCCGACGGAAATGGAAGCCGAATTCGAGCTAGAACCCGCGATGAGTTAAAAAATAGGAGGCCGGGGTCGAAATTGGCGATCTTCGCGGACGGGAATCCCGGTCTAGCGATAACACGTCTCGTTATTCGCGGGTGGTACAGTAAGAATCAAAAAGTGAGGAGTTGCCTTCATGAAACGTACTTTATTTCTGAGTCCGCCTTCTTTCGACGGGTTTGACGGGGGAGCCGGCGCTCGCTATCAAGCGAAACGGGAAATCACCTCTTTCTGGTATCCCACCTGGTTAGCGCAACCGGCCGCGCTGGTGCCGGGGAGTAAATTGGTGGACGCGCCGCCTCACGAACAATCGATCGAGGATGTTCTAGCGATCGCTCGCGATTACGACCTCGTAATCATGCACACGAGCACCCCCTCCCTTCCCAACGATGTCCGGTGCGCGGCCGCGATTAAAAAACAGAATCCGAACGCGAAAGTCGGTTTAATCGGCGCTCACGTCGCGGTTCTGGCCGATGTCACCCTACGGGAAAATCCGATTATCGATTTCGTCTGCCGTCACGAGTTCGATTACACCTGTAAGGAACTGGCCGAAGATCGTCCCTGGAACGAGATTACCGGGTTAAGTTACCGCGATAGTAACGGCGAGATCCAGCACAATCCGGAGCGGGAATTAATCCACGATTGGGACTCTATGCCCAGCGTTCTGCCGGTTTACGCCAGAGATCTGGATATAACCAAATATTTCATCGGTTATTTACTCCATCCTTATATTTCCTTCTATACCGGTCGCGGTTGTCCGGCGAAATGTACTTTCTGCCTGTGGCCGCAAACGATCGGCGGTCATCAATACCGTTGCAAAACCCCGGAAGCCGTCGGGAGAGAGATGGAGGAGGCGAAAGCGTTATTCGGCGATCGAGTGCGCGAGTATATGTTCGATGATGACACGTTCACGATCGATAAACAGAGAGCGATCGCCATCAGCGAACACCTGAAACGGCTGAAATTAACCTGGAGTTGCAACGCGCGCGCCAATCTCGACTACGACACCCTGAAACAGTTGCGCGATAACGGTTTACGTCTGTTATTGGTCGGTTTCGAGTCGGGAAATCAACAGGTTCTCGACGGCATCAAAAAAGGTATCCGGTTGGAAGTCGCCCGCAAATTCATGGAAAACTGTCGGAAACTGGGCATAAAAGTTCACGGAACCTTTATTATCGGTCTGCCGAACGAAACCACGGAGACGATCGAGGAAACGATCCGGTTCGCGTGCGAGGTGAATCCCCATACTATCCAAGTATCGATCGCGGCGCCCTATCCCGGTACGGAACTCTATCGCCAGGCGGAGGAAAACGGCTGGTTTACCGACAAAGCGATGGTCGCCAACTCCGGCATCCAGATGTCAACCTTGGAATATCCCGGCCTGAACGCCGCGAAAATCGAGGACGCGGTGGAACAGATGTACCGTCGTTTCTACTTCCGTCCGAAGGCGATCGTGCCGATCGTCGGCGAAATGTTGAGCGATCCCCAGATGTTGGTGCGGAGACTGCGCGAGGGACGGGAATTCTTCGGTTATCTACGCGATCGTCAGAATCAAGCGATGGCCAAAGCCTAAAACCTTCAGGTTCTCGCGAGCCTTTGCCGCGGGAACCCCGTCCCACTTCTCGACCTCTAGATTTTCTAGCGGAAAAATTGAAAAATTAGGTTTGATAAAATTAAATTGCCTCTATTTCCCTTTTTGAGAAGCTTTTAGCTTTCTGATCCCTCCTGCCGAAAAGCGGTCAGCGATCGCCCGCGGCGCGCCTACGGAGACAGCTAGATCTATCTTAAATGTAGGGGCGCAAGCCTTGCGCCCCTACAGGCTAAAAAACTCGCGCGCTCAAAGCCTCCTGACTCCTGACTCCTGCCTCCTGCCTCCTGCCTCCTGCCTCCTGCCTCCTGACTCCTGCCTCCTACCTCCTGATTCCTGTATATGAAACTAGGCTCTGAAGAACACAAAGAACTTTTCTGTCGTAGCTTTCTCGACAGTCATCTGGACTACGAACCGGAAAAAATGCCCTGGCCGGATCTCGATCCGGTTTCCCTGGAGAAAATTCGGGGGATTCCTTTCTGGAAACAGGCACTATGGACGGAAAAGAACGCGGGCAAAATGGTGAGCGCGTTCGCCGAAACCGTGGAAGATCCTTTATTACGGGAAGCGATCGCCCTCCAGGGACGCGAGGAAACCCGTCACGGCCGGTTAATCGCCCATCTCGTGAACTATTACGGCATCGAGGTCGAAATCCCCGAACTTCCCGAGATTCCCGAACAGTTAGAGGCGACGTTTACCGAATTCGGCTACGAGGAATGTCTCGATTCGTTTTTCGCGTTCGGAATGTTCGGCATCGCCCGTAAGGCTGAATATTTACCGGAATCGCTGTTTACCATCTTCGATCCGCTGTTAAACGAGGAAGCCCGTCATATCGTCTTTTTCGTCAACTGGATCACCTATTTACAGATCCGACGGGGACGGGGAATCCCGATCGCCCGCGCCGCTCACTCGCTCTATCATTACAGCAAGGCGCTGTGGAAATTGGGTTCCGTTTTTACCGATACCGAGCAGAAGGATGAAAAAGCGTTCGCCGCGACCGGAGCGAACACGTTCATGGCCGATCTCACGCCGGCGTTATTTTTCACCACCTGTCTCGCGGAGAACGAGAAACGGATGGGACAATTCGATCGACGATTACTCCGCCCCGAATTAATGCCGTTTCTCTCCCGTACCGCCTACCGTCTCCTACAGCTTCTCCCGCGCGAAACGTCACTCCCCCAAGCCGGCTAAATCTCCCGATCGCCACCGAAAACGAGAGCGCTCACTCGACGATGCGATCGATATTATGGAACGCCATCACGATTAGCGAATCGCTCGCGGCCAGTCGATCGAAACGACTCCGCTTCGGATTGAGGAGAATTTCGCCGTTTCCCCGTTTTATTCCCAGCAGGATCACCGGGCGATCCTCGTCGGTATCGCTGTACTCGTCAATTTTGGCGCGTAACTCCCGGAACGTTTTCCCGATAAAGTGTTTCGGATATTTCCCAGGGGGGATGAAATAAAATTCGTTGGTGTCGTCGGTATAGGTTAACAGTTGCTGGTAGACGACGGACATATTTTTAAACAGGGCGCTCTGGGCGATAATTCCCGAACTGTAGTCCCGCGCCGAGATCAGTTCATCGACCCCGGCTTCTTTCAGGTGGCGGTACCGGTCTAAACGCACCAGTTCGCCGACAACGTGGATGTCCCGCGGGCGATCGGGGGTACTTTCCAGGTGTTTGATCGCCAGCGCGATCAGGGCGTTTTTTTCGTCCGGCCCCTCGGTATCTCGATCGGCCAGTAAAATAATCGATTTCGCGCGATGAGCCTGTAATTTTTCCAGGGTGGCGTGATGGGTGGGATCGGCGCGGATGAAATACACATCGGTTCGATCGGCTAAATCGTCTCGTTCGGTGATCTCCTCCGCGGAAATAATGACGATCTCCCTCGGATGATTCTGATTTCCCTCCAGCAGTTGCCGCACGATAAAGGGAGCTTTGTCGTTCCAGTTGCAGATAATAATGTGATCGTTGAACGGTTTCATGATTTTTTGGCGCCGGATCGCCCTGGTGATCAAAAACGAGGAAATCGAACCGATAATCGCCCCGAGCGCGAGGTTTCCGAACCCTAACAGGATTAACTGGGAAACCTGTCCGATAAAGGTATTCGGTCGATCGGGATACTCCCCCATCAACGAGATCAGGGCGCTTTGCAAAACGTCCCACGTCTTTTTCCGGGAGGTAAAAGCTCCCTCGCTCCACAACAGCGAGGCGATCGGGATCGTGACCGATAACAGTACGGATAGGGAAATAACGATGATTTTCCCGTTGCGATCGAGTTTTCGCATCCTTATTCCACGAGCGTTATCCTCTCCAGTTATACCGGAATCGATTATTCCGCTCTATAGTCCGATTCGCCGGGGTTAACAAGCGATTCTCTAGCCGGCCACTTTCCCTCTCCTGAATCCTATCTCCTGAAAATTCATAACCAATTCCCCAACAGGATATACGGCGACCAGTAGAAGGGATGGCGGAACTTGGGATTTTCTAATAGTTTTAGCTGTGCCTGCCGTAACGCTTCGGCCCGGGTAAATTTCTCGTTGATCAACCCCCGATAGAACGCGTTCATGAACTCGCTGGTCGCCTCGTCGTTGACCGGCCAGAGGGTGGCGACGGTACTACGCGCGCCCGATCGAACGGCGATCCCGGCCAGTCCCAGCGCGGCCCGATCGTCCCCGGCCGCGGTCTCGCAGGCGCTCAACACCAACAGTTCGATCGCTCTCTCCCCGGCTTCCTCCCGCGAGCGCAGGAGTCGATCGAGTTGGCCCACGTCGATCGGCCCGTCCCAGGCGAGGAGGAACGTATCGTCGAGATTCGAGCTAAATTGTCCGTGGGTGGCGATATGGACGATCGGCGCGGGAAAATCGAGAATTCCCGCCTTCAATCCCTCGATCGTGAACGCTTCATCGAGCAGGATATCGCTATTCACATTCTCGCGGATGGTTTTTAGCTCATCGACGACGTGATACAGGGGGGGGAATCCGTCGCGTTCGCGGGTTAATCCGGCCGCGAGGGTGGAGAATCCCCGACGTTGTAATTTATCCGGATCGAGGATTTCCAAGCCCGGATTCAGGGCGATCCGGTACTTTTCGATTAAAAATTGTTTCCCGTCGAAAAGCGCGCTCATGGGGACGTTCCGCAAGGCACCATCGGGAACGAAAACGAGGGTTTCGATCTGGTTTTCCTTCAGCCGTGCCTCGATCGGTTCGATTAGCCATCGGTAGATATCCCGACCGGGAGGATAAAAGTCGCGCCGCGAGCGAACGACTAGATGATAGCGGAACTCTCTGACGGTTTTTTCTAATTCTTTCGCCGTTACGGGGGCGCTGTAGTAGTGAAGGGGCCGTCCGGGTAGGGCGAGGATCACCGCCAGACGATCGCTCAGAACGATCGGGTAGATGATCGCGGCGCCGGGATCGATCGTCTCCACCGATCGAGGGTGCGTTTCTAGACAGTTTTCCCGAAAGAAGTTATTTAACTCGGCGATTCTCAGCGATTCGATAACATTTCTAGCTTTCTCGATCGCTTCCGGCGGGATCTGTCCTTGCCGATCCGGTTGGAGTAGTAAACTGACGAGTTGCCGGTAAACGGGTTCGACCCGCTCGCGGAAGGAAAACCGCGTGTCCCGATCGCCGGACGCGAGATCCCCCTCGATCGATTTCAGGGTTTCTACCGCGAGCGTGTAAGCGGCGATCGCCTGTTGTCTCTCTCCCCGCGCCGCCAGAATCCGCCCCAACTGCCACTGCCAGCGATACGCGAGCTCCGGCGCGTTATGGGCGGCCGCGATCGCCAGGGCCTGTTCGGTGAGCGATCGGGCGATGTCGTAGCGTCCCTCGCTCTCGTAAATCCCGCCCAATTCACCTAACGCCAGAGATTCCAAGCGTACGGCGCCGACTTGCCCCGCGGATTCCCCCGCTCCCGCTAGAATTCTCGCGATTTCCACGAGACCGGGGATCGCGGGATCGTTCCCGAGGTCTCGGAGTTGTCGGAGACTGGCGGCGAGATTGATTTCCGCGGCGATTTTATCTCTATCTAAGGGTAGAAGCTCGATCGCTTTTTTTAGGCTAGGAATTCCCTCGATCGCCCGTTCCCCCTGTCCGGTAGCCAGATAGATTTTCAACCGCCCCAGATCGCCCTGTACCCGCGTCAGGGGATCTCGCGCCGTCTCGATCGCTTTATCGTACCAATCGAGAGCGGCCACATGATTTCCCCGACCGCTCGCCGCGTTGCCCAGGGATAGATAGAGTCGGGATCGCTCTCGCGGATCGTCGGTTCTCGATAATAATTCGGTGAATAATACGGAGGCGGCTTCATTTTTCCCCGATAGTTCGAGAACTTCGGCTAGAATTCGCCACGCGGTTAGCTGTCGCCCGTCTAAAAAGGGCGGTAACGCTTGTAATTCCTGTTTCCACCGTTCGATCGACACCCGCTCGGGGAAATTCCGGCAGATCCGATCGGGGAGGTTTAAAACGGCCGCGAGATTTTCGCAGGCGAGCGGGTAGGAACCGAGAACTTTCAGGGCGAGCGCCTGATTGACCCGGCTCTGGAAAACCCCGATCCGGTCGTCGATCGAGCGGTAGAGCGCGTTGGCTGTCTCCCAACTTTCGAGCGCTTTCGGTGCCTGTCCCCGCGCCAGTTCGATCAATCCGCGATTATTCAACGTTCGCGCCATAATTTCCACCGATTCCGTATTTTTCGGTTCTTTTTCGAGTATGGCGATACTCTCGGCGATCGCTCTTTCCGCTTCCGCCCACGCGCCGATCTGCCGGTACGCCAGAGCGAGATTTCCCAGGATTCTCGCCCGCGCCAGGGGATCGTTCTCTTTTTCCGCCCGTTTCAACGCGGAGTTCCACCGCTCGATCGCGTCCTGAAATTGCCGGCTCTCGTAGAGCGCTTGTCCCTCGGTTTCCGGGGCGGTCGGCGGATTTATCGCGAGTATCGGCGTGAAAGGACTTAAAACGAGCAGGAAGCCGAGAAAAAAACACAGGAGAAATCGGAGCGATCGACGTTTCATCGGGGACTCTCTTCCCTCGGCGAGAGAAAACTATCGGGCGGGTCGGGCGGCAAGAGAGAGCGGCGCGGGGGCTACTGTTGTTTCGATTACTGTTGTTTTCAACCGGTTGGAAAAGCGATAGATTGAGGAGATTAACAGACAAGAGTACCAACCTAGTCTTTTATCGTAGCATGAGAATTCCCCGATGCGATCGCTATTGGCTCGTCAACGCTCGCGTTCCCGTTTCCCTCCTCGAAGAAAAGACCGTTCTTCCCCGAACCGCCGAGGGATTCTGTTCGGTGAGTCTGGAGATCGATAACGGGAAAATTCGGAGACTTCAAACCGAAAATCCGCTCGATCCCGATATACCGTTTCTCGATCTGCGAAAAAGTCTTATTTTCCCCTGTTTTATCGATGCCCACACCCATCTCGATAAAGGACACATCTGGCAACGTTCCCCGAATCGGGACGGAACCTTCGAGACGGCGCTCTCGGTGGCGCGTCGGGAGTCCCTGACATGGCGTTACGAGGACGTGTACCGACGGATGGAATTCGGCATTAAATGTAGTTACGCCCACGGAACCGCCGCGATCCGCACTCATATCGATTCTTTCGGCGAACAATCTCGGATTAGTCTGGCCGCGCTGGGAGAGTTACAACGGCAGTGGTCGGATAAGATCCACCTGCAAGCGGTTTCCCTCGTCTCTCTAGACTACTATCAAACTCCCGAGGGCGCGGATCTCGCCGATCGGATCGCCGGATTCGGGGGGATTCTCGGGGGGGTCGCCTACCAAAATCCCGATTTGGAGGCACAGTTAGAAGCTACCTTCCGTCTGGCGATCGAGCGGGGTTTAGATCTCGATTTCCACGCGGACGAGAACGGCGATATCGACTCTACCTGTCTGGCGGCGATCGCCCGAACCGCGCTAAAATTTCAATTTCCCGGCCGGATCGTTTGCGGTCACTGTTGCAGTTTATCGGTACAATCCCCCGAAACCGTCGAGCAAACCTTAAAACTCGTTAAAGACGCGGGAATCGCTATCGTTAGCTTACCGATGTGCAATCTTTATTTACAGGATCGCTCTAGCGATCGAACTCCCATCTGGCGCGGGGTAACGCGGGCGATCGAGATGAAACGCCACGGCATTCCCGTGATGTTCGCCAGCGATAACTGTCGCGATCCCTTCTACGCGTTCGGCGATCACGACGGTTTAGAGGTCTTCACCCAAGCGGTACGGATCGCCCATCTCGACACCCCCTACGGCGATTGGTGCGATAGCGTCACCCGTACCCCCGCGGATGTCCTCGGATTGCCCCATTTCGGGCGTATTGGGGTGGGTCTAGAGGCAAATTTGTTAATTTTCAAGGCGAGGGATTTTAGCGAGTTGCTATCGCGTCCCCAGTTCGATCGGCTCGTCCTGCGGAACGGGAAATCGATCGACACCACCCTCCCCGATTATCGCGAGCTAGACGATCTCCTCGGCATCGAGTAGGGAGTGGGGAGATGGGGTGATGGGGAATCTTTTCGGAAAAAGACTACTTTATCATTTATTCATTGTTTCCCCTTTTCCCTTTCCCTCCTGCCTCCTGACTCCTGACTCCTGCCTCCTGACTCCTGCCTCCTGCCTCCTGCCTCCTGCCTCCTGACTCCTGCCTCCTGCCTCCTGCCTCCCGAAAGTGCCGATCGAGAAACCAGCCGCGCGGGATAGTCGATTCCGTCGATCGAGCTTTTATAATAGGTGGGATCGCGGTGACGACCTCGTTAGCGCGACTCGGAATTATATTCGTCGGGGGAGTCCTCTATCATGCTCGATCGCAAGTGGTTACTGATCGGTAGCTGTGCCGTTCTCACGATTCTCGCGCCGGGGTCGGTTCACGCGCAGGCCGCCCGACTGCTCGTTCCCAACGAAACCCACGCCGAAACCTCCACCGTGTCTGGAATTTCCCCCTTGGAACTCCAGCAGTTCGTTCAGGCGCTCAAACAGATGCAGACGATCGATCTGGAATCGCAAAAACAGATGGCGGCGATCATCCAGAAAGAGGGCTTGAAACTGGAAAGATTTGTCGAGATCGATCGGGCGAACTCCAGTGGAGTGGCACCGGAAAAACCGGTCTCGGACGGAGAACAGCAACGTTATAATTCGATCGTCACCAAAATCCAGAAAGTCTGGCAGGATTCCCAGCCCAAAAAAGAACGGGCGATTACCGGACAGGGGCTAACGGTCGCGCGCTTCGGCGAGATCAACAATCAAGTCCGGAGCGATCGGGCCTTACAGGAAAAAGTCAAGCAGATGATCGGCACTCCCCCCGTCCCCGCACAGCCTACAGGTGATCGCTGATCATTCGATCCCGTCCTTCTTCTTTCGCCCTCTGTAATGCCTGTCGCGCCATCCGCACGAGATTTTCCGCGCCGAACGAGCCTTGCGGGAGAGCCGTCACCACCCCGTAACTCAAGGTAACGTACTCGCTCACGGGAGAATTGGGGTGAGGGATCTGTAGGGAGCGGATCTTTTCCCGGACGAGGTTGGCCACGGTTAACGCGCCCTCCTCGTTCGTGTTCGGCAGGAGGAGAGCGAAGGACGATCCCCCGAAACGGGCCACGAGATCGGCCGGACGTTTGACCGTCGTTTCTAGGGCGCGGGCGATTTTTTTCAAACATTCATCCCCGGCCGCGATCCCGTAACTGTCGTTATAGCTTTTAAAATAATCTAAATCGCATAAAATTAAGGATAACGATACCACCGCGTTATCTCCCCAGGAAATTCTATCCCTAGCGCAACGTTGCCATTCTTTTTCTAGAGATTCCTCGAAACGTTGCCGACCGGCCACCCGCGTCAGACTATCGAGAAAAGAGAATTCCCTCAATTCGTCGTAGACCTGGTGCATGGAATCCTCTAGTTTCCGTAATTCCTGAAGGGCGCGCCGGAGTTTTTCACTCTGTCGATCGAAATTTTTCTGCAAGCGGGCGATGATCAGTCGGGTCTCGATCCTGGCGAGGATTTCTTCGCTAGACGGGGGATAAGCGATGTAGTCCGACCCACCGACTTGAAATACCCGCTCCGGCTGAAAATTCTCGTTCCCATCGCTGATAAACAGAATCGAAGGCGGTTCTTTTAGCCTCGACGATTTGAGCCGATGACAGAGCGCGTAAGCGTCGGGATCTTGCAGGGTGGTATTGAGGAGAATCAGGGAAATCGGCGATGATTGAACGATCTCTAACAATCGATCGGTCTCGATCGTGGTCTGTAGAGGATAACCGCGCTCTTTGAGGAGAGGTAAGATAAACTCTAGCGATCGGGGAATTTCGCCCACGATCAGTAGATCGCCCGTTATCTCGTCTTCAGGGTAATGGTTCAACATCGTGCTAGGGAAAAAACGCTTGTAGTCTCATTATTCCCGATTCGCTCGTAAATATTCGACTAAAGCCTGTAATCCCCAGCGATAACTCGCCGCGCCGAAACCGCTAATCTGACCGATCGCCACGTCCGCGATATAGGAGTGATGCCGAAACGGTTCGCGCCGGTAAATATTGCTCAAATGTACCTCGACGGTGGGGATTTTCGTCCCGAGGAGCGCGTCCCGGATGGCGATACTCGTATGGGTGTACGCGCCCGCGTTGATGACGATGCCGTCCCGAATCCCCATCGCGGCGTGGATCGCGTCCACGAGAGCGCCCTCGTGGTTCGATTGGTAGGCGTTTAACTCGATCGACTGTCGATCGGCTTCTTCTTGTAAAGAAGCGTTAATTTCCTCTAGCGTGAGATTCCCGTAAAGATTCGGCTCTCGTTTGCCCAATAAATTCAAATTCGGCCCGTGGAGGACTAGAATACTAAGTTCAGACAAAATCGTTCGATCGGGTAACAACGATCGTCGATTGTACCGGAAACGAGCGAGCGATCTGCCGCGGGGGTCGAGAATCCGAGCGGCGATCGGGCTTGAAAAAAACGCTATATTTTAAAAAAGTGGCGACCTCTCGGAAAATTCCCGATGATGAAACCGGCCGAACCCGCGATTTTAAACTTATTTTGGTTCTGGTACTCAGAGATAATTCAAGCCCTAAAGATTAGAGACAATATGTTTTCAAACCAACTTTTCGCGAATTATCGGCAAAAGCTCGATAACTTGAATGTGGGCTTGGTAAGTCTATGTTTTGTCGTCGCTTCCGCCAGTGCTTCCCACGCTCAGATACTTTTCCGCGACGATTTTAACGGTAACACTCTGAACAACAACTACTGGGCTATCGGTGACTGGACGTTTGACAACAACCGCGCGTGGTTTGGTAACACCGCCACCGTTGCTAACGGGATGGCGACCCTGACGCTCGACACCTACAATCCCGATCGCTACGGGTATTTTCGCGG
This sequence comes from Pannus brasiliensis CCIBt3594, assembly GCF_036688125.1. Classification (NCBI taxonomy): domain Bacteria; kingdom Bacillati; phylum Cyanobacteriota; class Cyanophyceae; order Chroococcales; family Microcystaceae; genus Pannus; species Pannus brasiliensis. Next base: position 142,426 of record NZ_JBAFSM010000005.1, read on the forward strand.
TACGGAGATCTATAGCCTTCAGGATTTCGCGATGACGGCGACGGGAATCGAGTTCGAGGCCCGAGTCCGCACGAACATGACCGCGAGAGGCGGCGTGACAGCTTTCTTCACTTACGCTCAAGTCCCTCCCGATAACTACGCCCACGAAATTGACTTTGAATTTCTCACCAACCAGATACCGAGCCAGAAGGTTCTGGTCACATCGTGGAAAGATTGGGGGGCTTCGGGTTCAACTTACAACGACGGTATCCACCACAAATCGAACGACAATACGAATGGTGCCGGACAGAGTGTTACGGGTCTCGATCTCACACGATTTAATACCTTTAAGATACGCTGGCTACCCAACAGTACGGAGTGGTACGTTAACGGAAACCTACTGAATTCGTGGCAGGAAGCCCGTCCCACCGCGCCCATGCCGGTGCGGTTTAACTTCTGGGCGCCGGGAGCGCTTTGGCCCGCGGCCTATGATGCCAACTTACAGCCCGCGGATCTAGCCAGCCTGAACCAAACTTTTACCTACGATATCGATTACGTGCAAGTGAGTGTTGTCCCGACATCGGTTCCGGAACCGACCCGCGACACCTCGCCGATCGTTGTGGCTATCCTCGGACTCGCGAGATGGCTACGCGGGATTTGGTGTCGGAGTGCCTGATACTATCCCTCTTGCCGAACCGGGGGGCGAGAAAGTCGGAATCGAGACACGAGAAAGCCCGCATGAGCGGGCTTTCTCGAAAAAACTAGAAGCGATTAACCGAGTAACGCTTTCGCCTTGGCGACCACGTTATCGACGGTGAAACCGAATTTCTCTAGAATCACGCCGCCGGGAGCCGAAGCGCCGAAGGTATCGACCCCGATCACGTCACCGTCGTCGGTAACGTAGCGTTGCCAGCCAAGGGTTGAACCCGCTTCTACCGCGAGACGTTTTCTGACCGCTTTCGGGAGTACGGATTCTTTGTATTCCGCGCTCTGTTCGTCGAACAGTTCCCAACAGGGCAGGGAAACCACGCGGACTTTAATTCCTTCCGCGCGGAGGATATCGGCCGCCTTGGCACAGAGGTAGAGTTCGCCACCCGTACCGATGAGGATGATATCGGGGGTTCCCTCACTATCGCTGAGGATGTAACCACCTTTGGCCACCGCGTCGATCGAGGTGCCTTCCAGGTTCGGTAAATTCTGACGCGAGAGCGCGAGCAGGGTCGGGCGATTTTTCTCGCTAACCGCCACTTTATAGGCTCCCGAAGTCTCGTTCCCGTCTCCCGGACGCATGACTAACAGGTTGGGAATGGCGCGCAGGGAAACGACGTGTTCGATCGGTTGGTGGGTGGGTCCGTCTTCCCCGAGGGCGATCGAATCGTGGGTCATCACCCAGATCACCCGCGCTTCCGACAGCGCCGACAACCGGATCGAGTTCCGCATATAGTCGCTGAAAACCAGGAAGGTCGCGCCGTAGGGAATCAACCCGCTACCGTGGAGGGCGATACCGTTACAGATCGCGCCCATCGCGTGTTCCCGTACCCCGAAATGCACGTTCCGCTGATCGTACTGACCTTTCTGGAAATCGCCGATCCCGTGTAATTCGGTGTAGTTGGAGTGGGTGAGATCCGCGGAACCGCCGATCAGACCGGGGACAACCGGCGCGAGGGCGTTGAGACAGATTTCCGAGTGTTTCCGGGAGGCGAGGGCTTTATCTTCCGGTTTGTAAACGGGAAGAGCTTTATCCCAGCCGTCGGGGAGTTGACCGCCGATTAATTGCTCGAACGCGGCCGCGTCTTCGGGATATTTGCTCTTGTACTCGTTGAATTTCGCGTCCCACTCTTTCTCGTACTCCGCGCCCCGTTCGATCGCCTTGCGGAAACGGTTCAACGCGTCTTCGGGAATCACGAAGGGTTCGTAATTCCAGCCTAACGCCTCGCGGGTTAACTGGATTTCCGAGGCTCCCAACGCCGCGCCGTGAACGTCCGCGGTATTCGCTTTATTGGGCGAACCGTAGCCGATCGTCGTGGTAACTTTAATCATCGAGGGCCGGTCGGTGACGGCTTTGGCCGCCTCGATCGCCGCCGCGATGGCTTCTAAATTCGTGTTCCCGTCGGGAACGTGTTGAACGTGCCAACCGTAGGCTTCAAAACGCTTGCTCACGTCCTCGGTGAAGGAGATATCGGTGGAACCGTCGATCGAGATATGGTTGTCGTCGTAGAGGGCGATTAATTTCCCTAATCCCCAGTGACCCGCGAGAGAGCAAGCTTCCCCGGAAATACCTTCCATATTGCAACCGTCACCGAGGATCACGTAGGTGTAATGGTCGATAATCTTACAATCCGGCTTGTTGAAGCGCGCCGCGAGATGGGCTTCGGCCGCGGCCAGACCGACGGCGTTAGCGATCCCCTGTCCGAGCGGGCCGGTCGTCACTTCCACCCCTTCGGTGACGAAGTTTTCCGGGTGTCCGGGGGTTTTCGATTTCCATTGCCGGAACTGTTTGATCTCCTCGATCGGTACGCTATCGTAGCCGGTTAGGTACATCAAAGCGTACTGGAGCATACAGCCGTGACCCGCGGAAAGGACGAAGCGATCTCGATCGATCCATTTCGGGTTTTTCGGGTTAAAGCGTAGGAATTTATCCCAGAGGACGAAAGCCATCGGGGCGGCTCCCATCGGTAAGCCGGGGTGTCCGGATTTCGCTTTCTCCACCGCGTCGATGGCGAGGAAACGGATGGAATTTACACAGAGTTCTTCCAGGGATTGGGAGGCGACAACCATAGTGTTATTTGGGTGGGTGCGAATAAACTGAAAACGAAAGGGGGGAGGTAGAGACAGCGAACCTCGCGTTCGTACAAGAGTATTTTACGGTGAATGTCGTCCCCGTACCGATCGCGAGTGTCGGATAAGTGTCGCTGTCGTTCAAGTTCAGGCGTATTTTTTAAAGGCGAGGGTCACGTTATGACCGCCGAACCCGAAGGAGTTGGAGAGAGCCGCCCCGATCACCGCCTCTCGGCTCTCGTAGGGAACGTAATCGAGATCGCAATCCGGGTCGGGATTGTCGAGGTTGATCGTCGGGGGAATCCGATCGTTGGCGATCGCCATGACCGTAGCGACGGCCTCGATACCGCCCGAGCCGCCCAATAGGTGGCCGGTCATGGATTTCGTGGAACTGACGGGAATTTTATACGCGTGTTGTCCGAGGGCTTTTTTAATCGCCCGCGTTTCCGTGGGGTCGTTCGCGGCCGTGCTGGTTCCGTGGGCGTTGATGTAGGAGATCTCCGAGGGATCTAGCCCCGCGTCTTTGATGGCGAGTTCGATCGCTCTCGTCGCCCCGCGGCCGTCGGGAACCGGCGAGGTCATGTGGTACGCGTCGCAGGTCATGCCGTAACCGACGATCTCGGCGTAGATCCGCGCGCCTCTCGCGAGGGCCTGTTCGAGTTCTTCGATAATCAAGATCCCGCTTCCCTCTCCCATGACGAACCCGTCGCGATCTCGATCGAACGGGCGACTGGCTTTGGTCGGTTCGTCGTTGCGGGTGGAGAGCGCCTTGGCCGAGGCGAATCCCGCCACGCCTAACGGGGTGATCGCCGCCTCGCTCCCCCCGCAGATCATCGCCTTGGCGAGTCCGCGTTGCACGAGGCGGAACGCGTCCCCGATCGCGTTCGATCCCGCCGCGCAGGCCGTCACGGTACAGTTATTCGGCCCTTTCGCGCCGGTGTGGATCGCGGTCAGACCGGCGGCCATGTTGGCGATCATCATCGGGATCATGAACGGGCTACAACGGCTCGGGCCTTTGGTCAGGTAAATTTCCTGTTGATCTTCGAGAACTTTCAGCCCGCCCACGCCCGTACCGATCAGTACGCCGATATCGTCCGCGTTCAGGTCGTCGATCGCCAGTTTCGAGTCCGCCAGTGCTTGTAAACTGGCCGCGACCGCGAATTGCGAGAAACGATCCATCCGTTTCGCTTCTTTGCGATCGAGGTAATCGTGGGGGTCGAATCCTTTGACTTCCGCCGCGATCCGGCAGGCGTGTCGGGAGGCATCGAAGTGGGTGATCGGCCCGAGTCCGCTTTTTCCACCGACCAATCCCGCCCAATAGGAAGCCAGATCGTTCCCGAGGGGTGTGATCGCTCCCAGACCCGTGATGACAACCCGTTTTAATGGCAAATCTGTCATGTTTTTAAAAAATAAGGGCGGACTTCGCCCGACATATCCATAGAACTTGTTAAGATTGCAACGCGGTCATCCCTAGGCGGCCGTCCCAACTTTGTCAGCGATGTAAGCGACGGCGCTGCCGACGGTATCGATCTTCTCCGCGTCTTCGTCGGGAATTTCAATATCGAACTCTTCTTCGAGCGCCATCACTAACTCGACCACATCGAGGGAATCGGCCTGTAGATCGTTGGCGAAACTCGCGCTCTCGACAACTTTTTCCTCGGGTACCTCTAATCCATCGACGACGACTTTTTTGACTCGATCGAAAATTGACTGGCTCATTAGATTTGTTTACTTTGTCCGCTAAGAAAACCTGACACTATAATACGGTTCAGGGGGAAATGGGGCGGTTCGTGCCATTTCCACAAGGGCATGATAGGGATTCGGTTTAACGATCACTATTTCCCATCTTACTGGAAATCGATCCCCTCTTTGTCAAGATTTTTCGAGAAGGGGGGTGAAATCTTTACCGTGGAAAGCGGTGGAAATTAACGCCGCGCTGGAATTACGCA